>JBOGYA010000146.1:0-7020 GCA_050696515.1 Solirubrobacteraceae bacterium | reverse complement strand
GCGCCGCGATGGTGATGACGGTCCTGCTCCCCACGCTGACCGGACGCGCCGTCGAAGCGATTCACCTCGGAGCCGAACACGCAAAGCACCATCAGAGCTCGCTGACCGCCGCAGACCGCCACACCGTGCTCGTGATCGCGATCGCGATCGTGGCGAGCGTGCTGGCACGCTGGGCGCTGACCTACTGGCGGCGGATGATCGCCGGACGGGTCTCGCTCGGCATCGAGTACGACCTGCGCGAGCGCCTCTACCACCACCTCCAGGGCCTGGAGCTCGGCTTCTTCGACCGCCAGCAGACCGGCCAGCTGATGTCGCGCGGAACGGTGGACCTGCAGGCCGTGCGCTTCTTCCTCGGCTACGGGCTCGTGTTCATCATGCAGTCGATCCTCACGATCGCGCTCGCGGGGACAGCCATGGTCGTGACCAACCCACGACTCGCGCTGATCGCACTCGCGCCCGTGCCGCTCGTCGTGGTGATCTCCTACCGCTATGGCCGCCGTGCGCGACCCGCGATCCAGGAGACCCAGCAGCGCATCGCCGAGCTGACCGCCGACGCCGAGGAGAACATCTCCGGAGTCCGCGTCGTGAAGTCTTTCGCGCGCGAGCCGCGCCAGCTCGAGCGCTTCTCACGCAGCGTGGGACGCGTCTTCGACCAGTCGATGGTGGCGACGCGCCTGGAGGCCCGCTACAACCCGATGATCGGCTTCCTGCCCCAGCTCGGGCTGGCGGCGATCCTGCTCGTGGGCGGCGAGAGCGTCATCCACGCACACTTGAAGCTCGGCGAGTTCACGACGTTCTACCTGTACCTGAACATGCTCGTCGGGCCGATGCGCTCGCTGGGCATGACCCTGAACCTCTCCCAGCGCGCCACCGCCTCGGGAGCGCGCATCTTCCAGCTGCTCGACCGCGAGCCGCGCCTGACCGAGCTGCCCGGCGCCCCCGAGCTGCCCGCCGGCAGCGGACAAGTGCAGCTGCGCGGGGTGACGCTGCGCTACGACAGCGACCAGGAGATGGCCTCGTCCACTGGCACCACGCGCCGCAGCTCCGCGCGAGCGGTGCTGAGCGACATCGACCTGGACGTTCCGGCGGGGCGCACGATCGCGCTGGTGGGAGCCACGGGCTCGGGCAAGACCAGCCTCGTGTCGCTCATCTCACGGCTGTACGACGTCAGCGAAGGCAAGGTGCTGCTCGACGGCGCCGACGTGCGCGCGGTCAGCGTGCGCTCGCTGCGCAAAGCGATCGCCGTCGTCAGCGACGACCCGTTCCTGTTCTCGGCCACGGTGGCGGAGAACATCGCCTACGCCCGGCCCGACGCCGGACGTGAGGAGATCGAGCTGGCGGCCCGCCGCGCGCAGGCCGATGAGTTCGTGCGGCGCCTGCCGAATGGCTACGACACACCCGTGGGCGAGCGCGGGCTGTCGCTCTCCGGCGGCCAGCGCCAGCGCCTAGCGATCGCGCGCGCGCTGCTGGCCAACCCGCGCGTGCTGATCCTCGACGACGCGACCTCCTCGGTGGACGCCTCCACCGAGCAGAGCATTAAGCTCGCGCTCGCCGAGGCGATGGCTGGACGCACGACGTTCGTGATCGCACACCGCCTCTCGACGATCACGCTCGCGGATGAGATCGCCGTGCTCGACCACGGCAGGATCGTCGCCCACGGCAGCCATCACGAGCTGCTCGAGGTTTCCGAGCTGTACCGCGAAATAGTTGAGAAGGGGCTGCCCGAGAGCGTGTTCATGACGACGGAGACGCGCGAGCGCGAGGTGAGCAGCCTATGAGCGCACACGGCGCGCGGATGATCGCCGGGCGCGGGCCGACCGGGCAGTGGGACGGGGAGCGTGCGGCGCGGGGCACGCGAACTCGCAACCTGCGCGGCCTGCTCGGGCTGCTGGCGCCCTATCGAGTACGTGCCACCGCGATGATCGTGGCGCTGGTACTCGGCACGGCGGCCTTCCTCGTGCCACCGCTGCTGGCCAAGCAGGCGATCGACCAGGGGATCGCGCGCCACGACACCACCACGCTCGTGGCGATCGTCGGCGCCTTCATGCTCGCCGCGGTGGTCTACTGGGTGATGACCTACCTGCAGACCTACCTCGTGGGATGGGTCGGGCAGCGGGCGCTGGCGGACCTGCGCCTGCGCATCTTCACGCACCTGCAGACGCTCCCGATCGGCTTCTACGAGAGCCGTCCCGCCGGGGTCCTGATCTCGCGCATCACCAACGACGTGGAGGCGCTCGACAGTTTGGTGACCGACTCCGTCGTCACGCTCTTCCAGGCCAGTCTCACCCTCATCGGCGCGGTCGGGGTGCTGTTGTACCTCGACCTGAAACTGGCGCTGCTCACGTTCTGCGTGGTGCCGCTCGTGGCCGGTGGCAGCCTGTGGTTCAGGCTCGCCTCGGCCGGGGCGTTCCGGCGCACGCGCGAGACGATCGGGTCGATCACCGCCTACCTGCAGGAGACGCTATCGGGCATCCGCGTGGTGCGCAGCTTCGGGCAGGAGCCACGCCACGAGGCCCGCTTCGCGGAGCTCAACGAGGACAACCGCGAAGCCAACATGGTGACGGTTCGCCTGAACGCCAACTACTTCCCCGCCGTCGAAATGCTCTCGGGGGTGGCACTCGCGCTGATCGTGCTCTACGGGGGCTACCAGGCGATCGACGGCCACATCACAGCCGGCACGGTCGTGGCGTTCGTGCTCACCCTCTCATACCTGTTCGAACCGATACAGCAGCTCTCCCAGCTCTACGCCACCTACCAGTCCGGGATGGCGGCGCTCGAGAAGATCTTCCAGCTGCTCGACGTGAGGCCCGACCTGACTGACAGGCCCGACGCTACCGAGCTCGGACGGGTCCGCGGCGACGTCAGCTTCGAAGCCGTGTCGTTCGCCTACCGGCGCCACGGGCGGGGAGCGAGCGGCGCGAGCGCGAACGGGCGATCCGCCGAGGTGCTCGCGCTCGAGGAGATCGACCTGCGCATTCCTCCCGGCCAGACGGTGGCGCTGGTGGGCGCGACGGGCGCGGGCAAGTCGACCTTCGCCAAGCTCGCCGCCCGCTTCTACGACCCCACAGCAGGACGGGTGCTGATCGACGGGCACGACCTGCGCGACCTCGCAAGCGGCTCGCTGCGCTCACAGATGGGGATCGTTCCTCAGGAGGCGTTCCTGTTCTCCGGCACGATCCGCGACAACATCGCATTCGGCAAGCCCGACGCCTCCGGGCAGGAGGTCGAGGCGGCGGCGCAGGCGGTCGGCGCCGACACGTTCATCTCCGAGCTCGAGTACGGCTACGACACCGAGGTGGGCGAGCGCGGCGCCCAGCTCTCCGCGGGCCAGCGCCAGCTGATCGCCTTCGCCCGCGCGCTGATCGCCGACCCGCGCATCCTGATCCTCGACGAGGCGACCTCAAACGTGGATCTCCACACCGAGGGCCGCATCGAGGCCGGCCTGCGCCGCCTGCTGGCGGGACGCACCTCGATCGTGATAGCCCACCGCCTCTCCACGATCCGCCGCGCCGGCAAGATCGTCGTCCTCGAGCACGGCCGCATCGTCGAGCAGGGCACCCACGAGGAGCTGATCGCCGCCGAGGGCCGCTACCACGCGCTCTACCGCGACTGGGGCGCGCAAGCGGCGTAGTCCGCGTCAAGAGGCTCCGAGGGACAGGGACTCGAACCCCCTGCTTCTCCCCCTGGGGATACCGGCCCGCCGAAGGCGGGACGGAGGGGTTCTCTGAGGCTCCGGGACAGGGACTCGAACCCCAAATTCGTGCTCCAGAGGCACGCGTGTTACCAATTACACCATCCCGGACCGAGGTCCAGAGGATAGAGGATGGTCCCTCGGAGCTCTACCCCTGCGACAGGGAGCCGTTGGCCGCGAAGAACGTTGTGATCGCCTCCTCCAGGCCGGGGTCGAGCACGAGCAGGACCTCGTCGCCGGCCTCGATCACAGTGTCGGCCTTGGGGACGAAGCCGGAGCCGCCGCGCAGCACGGAGATGATCAGGGCGCCTTCGGGGAGGTCGATGTCGGCGACGCGCTCGCCGACGGCGGGGGCGCCGGCGGAGACCTCGAGCTCGATGATCTCCAGGCGCTCCTCTTCGAGGGCGAGCAGGTGGACGAGGCCGTAGCGGGGCACCTCGTGCTCGATCAGGCGCAGGATCAGGTCGGTGGCGGAGACGGCGGGCTGGATGCCGAGCAGCTTGAAGTGCTCGTGGTTGCGGGGGTTGTTGACGCTGGCGATGATGCGGTCGCAGAGGTACTTCTCCTTGGCGACCTGGCAGACGAGCATGTTGTCCTCGTCGTCCCCGGTGACGGCGATCACGAGGTCGGCGCGCTGGATGCCGGCGCGCTCGAGCACCCACAGCTCGGTGGCGTCGCCGTACTGGGCGGCGTGCTCGAACTCCTCCTCGATCGAGAGGTAGCAGGGGCGGGCCGACTCGATCAGAGTGACCTCCTGCCCCTTGGCGATCAGCTCGCGGGCGAGGTTGCGCCCGACCTTCCCGGCCCCGACGATGATCGCGTACATCTAGCTGACGTGCTCGACGGTGAGGGCGCGCTCGAACATCTCGATGGCGTGCTGGGTGGGAGAGATCGTGTGCAGGCCCTGCTCGCCGTACCAGCCGGCGCGCGCGGGGTCCATCACGCGGGCGATCACCTTGGGCACGTTGAAGCGCTTCTGAGCGATTTGGGCGATGATCAGGTTGGTGTTGTCGCCGTCGGTGGAGGCGATGAACACGTCGGCGCGCTCGATGCCGGCCTGCACGAGCGCTTCGATCTCCAGGGCGGTGCCGATCGTGAAGAGCCCGCCCGCGTCCTCCCAGCTCGTGGCCTGCCCGGCGTTGAGACGCTCGTGCGAGAGCGGGTCCTCGTCGATCACGGAAACCTCGTGGCCGGCTGCCAGCGCTGACTTGGCGACGGCCGAGCCTACGCGACCGGCGCCCACGATCAGGACGTACATGAGCGGCAGGTTAGGGCATGGGGAAGATCAGCGGCAGGAGGGGTGGGGTATGTATATGACTTTTTAAGTTCTGTCTCACAATGGTTATACGAAGCTCGGATTTTATATATCGTACCCCCGCATGGCATATACCATCGCTATCCTCTGCTGCCGTTCCCTCAAGCGATGCCGGCGCCGGCGGCGTGTTCGGTCCCGTCCGGGTGTGTAGGACCCGGGCGAGTGGGGTCCAGGACGCCCTCGGCGGAGAGAAACTCGCGTGCCGGGGGCGCGGTGACGATCACCCTGCAGGGGGCCTTGGCGACGACGTAGCGCACGACGTCCCCGACGTAGCTTTCGAGCGGCGCGGCGCGGCCTCCGAGGCGGGCGCCGCCGCGGACGCGGGAGGGCTCCGCGGCGCCGAGCACGATCGCCTCCACGCCCCGGCGGCGGGCCTCGTCGACGATCGCGTGGCCGGAGCTGCGGGCGCGGACGGTGGCGGTGGCGACCTGCACGCCGGTGTACTCCTCGCCGACGACCTTGGCGCGCGCGAGCGCCTGGCGCGCGCGCTTGACGTGCCCCTCGGGAAGGCGGGCGTCGAGCGTGAGGGCCATCGGGATCTCGAAGATCCACACCGCCTCGATCGTGGCGGTGTCGATCGCGGCCTCGTCGGTGGGCTCGCCCGCGACGAGCAGGGCGGCGGTCTGCACGATGTCGTCGTCGAGCGCGCCACCGTGCAACGGCACGAGGATCGAGCCGTAGTCGCGTTCGCGGACCCGCTCGGAGCGGAGCATCTCGGGCGCCACGGTGACGCGCCGCAGGAGGGAGCTTTCGTCGAGGCGGCGGTAGACGAGGTAGAGCGCGAGGCCCGCGGCCATCCACCCCAGCCCGACGTAGCGGGCGGCGTGGTGGACGACCATCAGGGCGACCCACCCGGCGGCGGAGAGCAGCGCTCCGAGCACGGCGGGCAGCGGCAGCTCGCCCCCCCGGAAGCGCACCGAGAGGGGGACGCGGAACGGCCGGCGGCGGTCGGGCTCGCGGTAGCGCAGGCGCACCAGCGAGAGGTGTGCGATGGTGAAGGAGAGCACGGCCCCGAAGGCGTAGATCCCGACGAGGAAGTCGATGTCCTCGGGCACCACGAGCACGGCGGCGAGCAGGCCGGCGAGCCCGATCAGCACGTAGGGGGTGGAGCGCCGGTGGTGCAGGCGGCCGAGGCCGGAGGGGATCTGGCGGTTGGTGGAGAGCGAGTAGGAGAGGCGCGAGAGCCCGAGCATCGCGGAGTTCGCGGCGGCGATCAGGGTGCCGGCGACGACGGCCCCGAGCGCGTAGCGCAGCGCGTGGGCGAGGTCGTGGGGGCGCAGGCGCGAGACGATCCCGATCACGGGGTCGTCGAGGTAGCGGTGCCCGAGGGCGGTGTAGGTGCCGTGGATGGGAAAGGCGGTGACGGCGACCAGGGCGACGCCGACGTAGGCGAGCACCAAGATGACGATGCCGCTCACCAAGAGGCGCCGCAGGGCGCGGCGGCTGGCGATCACCTCGCCGGCGAGGCCGGACGCGTACTCGACGGAGGTGAAGGCCATCGTGGTGATCGTGAGCGCGAAGATCACGCCCGACCAGGTGGGGGCGCTGCCGAGGTGGATCGAGGCGGTGAGGGTGTGGGGGTTGAGGTAGAGGATCAGGCCGAGCGCGATCACGAACAGCTCGAGCGCGAGCGCGCCGACGACGAGCACGCCGATGCGCAGCGCGCGGCGGGAGGAGAGGCCGCGGATGTTGGAGAGCACGACGAAGGCGATGATCGCCAACGACAGCAGCAGCGCCTCGGTGTGGTTGCCCAGAGGGGCCCAGAAGACCTTGAGGTACTGCGTCGCCGAGTAGGAGCAGACGGCGATCAGGATGACGTAGTCCAGGAGGATCGCCCAGCCGGCGACGAACGAGACGAGCTCGTTGAAGGCGTAGCGGGCGAAGACGGTGGAGCCGCCGGGCTCCTGGTGCAGGGAGGAGCCCTCGACGTAGGTCATCGCGGTGAGCCCGAACATCGCCGCGGCGAGCAGGAACACGAGCGGGGTGAGCCAGAGCGCGTGGTTGACGACCACTC
>JBOGYA010000145.1:0-7064 GCA_050696515.1 Solirubrobacteraceae bacterium | reverse complement strand
CATGTGCGGCGGGCCAATCGGCGCATGCGCCGATTGCAATATGAGTCGAACGACTCGCTCACGCCGCCACCCCTTGGATCTTCTCGACGGCGCGCCGCGCGGCCTCGTTGAGCGACACCGAGCGGTCGGCGTAGTCGACGCCGTACTTGCGGAGGATCTTGAAGCCCTCCTCCTCCCACGCGCCGGGGATGCGGAAGATCGCGATCTTCTCGGCGGGGTCGTGGCCGAGCTCCAGGCACGCTTTGATCACGCCGCGCGCGACGATGTCGACGCGGGTGTTGGAGACGATCGACATCATCACCGCGATCTTGTCCACGCCGGGCTTCTGCAGGACCAGCTTGGCCAGGCCGCACGCCTTCGCGACGGAGGGGTTGCCGCCGATCTCGCAGTAGTTGGCGGGGTGCCCGCCGTGCGCGCGGACGGCGTCGAACAGCGTCAGCGAGCCGCCGCCGGCGCCGATCACGAGGCCGAGGTTGCCGTCGAACTCGGTGACGTTGCCCGCCACCCCCCGGTGGTCCTGCGCGTCGACGGCCTCGCCGGCGAGCTCGAAGGGGGTGGCCTCGCGCGCCTGGCGGGTCTCCTCCTCGCCGACGCCGAGCTCGGCGAGCAGCTTGCGGTGGCGCCCGCGCGCCTCGTTCTCCATGTCCATGTGCGCGTCGAGCGCGACGAACGAGCCGTCGGCGAGGCGCCCGAGCGGGTTGATCTCGGCGAGCACCATGTCGTGCTCGACGAACAGCCGCGCAAGGCGCGTGAGGATCGGCACGAGCTTGTTCAGCGCCGAGCCGGTGACGCCCGTGGAGGCGACGGCCTCCTTGGCCTGGAAGTCGGAGAGGGGCAGGACGTTGGAGAAGTGCCGGCGCCCCACCTTGTCGGGCTGCTCCTCCGCGACCTGCTCGATGTCGATGCCGCCGACGGGCGAGAAGATCATCACCGGCTGCTTGCGCGTCCCGTCCCACACGACCCCGGCGTAGTACTCCTGCTTGACCTCGGCCTTCGGGTCCACGAGCACCCCACGCGGCATGTGCCCGTTGATCTCCAGCGCGAGGATGTCGCGCGCGTGGCCTTCGGCCTCCGTGGGCGTGTCGGCGAACTTGACCCCCCCGGCCTTCATGCGCCCGCCGGTGAGCACCTGCGACTTGATGACGGTGGGCCCGCCGATGCGCCGCGCGATCTCGCCGGCCTCGGCGGGGTCGGTCGTGAAGCCATAGTCGGTGACGGGGATGCCGGCGCGCTTGACCACCTCGCGCGCCTCGTACTCGAAGAACCTCATGCGGCGCGGAAGCCTACACCAGCCCTACAGGAGCTTGTCCTCTTCGTCCCATTCAGCGTACATCTCGTCCAGTTCCTCCTCGCTGAACTCGAAATCGTCCGAGATCCAAATCTGCCCCGCAAGAGTGCCTTTCATCGCGAGAAACTTCTCGCCGGGCTTCATCTCCGGCTCGACTGTCATCCGCGAGACAGCCGGCCTTGCCCTGCTGACATCTGTACTCATAACCCGCATTCTGGCAGGTGCGCCCACGTGCTGCCAGGAGTACGCGCTGACGTCCGCTACACACCCGCCCTCGCCGGCTGTGGCTCATCGGCCTCCGTGAACCCGTACGCCTCGGCCAGCTCCGGATCCTTGCGGGCGAGCATTTCGGCCAGACGGACCATCACCTGGCACTGCTTCCAGGTGGCGTCGTCCTGCATCTTGCCGTCGATCATGTGCACGCCGCGGCCGTCGGGGATCGCGGCGATGACCTTTTTCGCGAACGCGACCTCCGCCGGTTCCGGCGAGAAGACGCGCTTGGCGATCGCGATCTGGGCGGGGTGCAGCGACCAGGCGCCGACGCAGCCGAGCAGGAAGGCGGCGCGGAACTGCGTTTCGCAACCCTCCTCGTCGCGGATGTCGCCGTAGGGGCCGTAGAAGGGCAGCGCGCCTACGGAGGTGCAGGCGTCGACCATGCGCGCGATCGAGTAGTGCCAGGGGTCCTGCTGGTAGCTGGGGCGCGGGGCCTGCGGATCGTCGGGGTCGGGGTCGGCGATCGTGCGGTAGCCGGGGTGCCCGCCGCCGACGCGCGTGGTCTTCATCCGCCGCGAGGCGGCGAGGTCGGCGGGGCCGAAGGACATCCCCTGGATGCGCGGCGAGGCGGCGGCGATCTGCTCGAGGTTGGCCACGCCGAGGTGTGTCTCCAGCACGCAGTGCACGAGGATCGGGCGCGTGAGGCCCGCTTTGGCCTCCAGCTGGGCGAGCAGGCGGTCCACGTAGTGAATGTCCCAGGGACCCTCGACCTTGGGCACCATGACGACCTCGATCTTCGCGCCGATCTCGCCGACGATCTGCGTGATGTCGTCGAGGAAGTAGGGGGAGGCGAGCTCGTTCACGCGCGTCCACAGCGCGGTGTCGCCCAGGTCCATCTCGCGGCCCACCTTGATCAGCCCGGCGCGCGCGGCCTCCTTGCGATCCAGCGGTACGGCGTCCTCGAGGTTGCCGAGCAGGATGTCCACGGTGGGCGCGATGTCGGGAACCTTCGCCACCATCTTCTCGTTCGAGAAGTCCAGGAAGTGGATCATCCGGGAGGGCTTGAAGGGGATCTCGCGCGCCGGCTGTGGCGCGTCGATCGCGAGGGGCTTGAAGAAGTCGCGGGGGTTGCGCAAGTGGGTTCTCCTGGGTTTCGTTCGCTCGATGGTCCTACCCTGAACGGTACCTGCTCGGCGCCGCCCATTAGAGTTGCCGGGGCACACATCACCGAGCGAGCACGTAAGGGAGACCACCGACACCTATGAGCGAGACCGCTACCGCACCCAGCGAGACCTCTGCCTTCGAGACCGAGCAGGCCGCGCGCGAGGCGAGCGGCGCCCACCCCTACGGTCGCTACCTGGAGGAGTTCGAGGTCGGTGCCGTCTACAAGCACTGGCCGGCGAAGACCGTGACCGAGGCCGACGACCACCTGTTCTGCCTGATCACGATGAACCACCACCCGCTGCACCTCAATGACGTGTACGCGAGCAAATCCCAGCAGGGGCGCAACGTGGTGGTGGGCCCGCTGGTGTACTCGCTGGCGCTCGGGATGTCGGTGAGCGACGTGAGCGGCAAGGCGATCGCGAACCTCGCCACCGAAGAGCTCAAGCACCCCGCACCGGTCTTCCACGGAGACACGCTGTACTGCGAGTCGGAGGTGCTGGAGAAGAAGGAGTCGCAGTCCAAGCCCGACCGCGGCACGGTCAAGGTGCACACCCGCGTGCTCAACCAGGACGGGGTGTTGGTCGCGGAGTTTAAGCGTCTAGTGCTCGTGCCCCGCTTGCCCGAGGCACGATAGGCTCCCGCGATGGAAACGACAGCCATCCAAGACGCCCCCACCGAAAATAGGCGCCTGCTGGCGTGGGTCGAGGAGATCGCGGCCCTCACCGAACCGCGGGCGATCCACTGGTGCGACGGCTCCGCCGAGGAGTACAACACTCTTTGTGAGCAACTGGTGCAGGCGGGCACCTTCCGCCGGCTCGCCGACGCCAAGCGCCCGAGCTCCTACCTGGCGTTCTCGGACCCCGGGGACGTGGCGCGCGTGGAGGACCGCACGTTCATCTGCTCGGCTGCCAAGGAGGACGCGGGCCCCACCAACAACTGGCGCGACCCCGCCGAGATGCGCGAGACCCTGGGTGAGCTGTTCGCGGGCTCGATGCGGGGCCGCACGATGTACGTGGTGCCCTTCTCGATGGGCCCCCTGGGCTCCGACAAGAGTCACATCGGCGTGCAGCTCACGGACTCCGCGTACGTCGCGGTGAGCATGCGGATCATGACCCGCATGGGCAAGGGCGCGCTCGACGTGCTCGGGGACGACGGCCGGTTCGTACCGTGCCTGCACTCCGTGGGCAAGCCCCTGGGCGAGGGCGAGACCGACGTGCCGTGGCCGTGCAACGCCGAGAACAAGTACATCGTGCACTTCCCGGAGACGCGCGAGATCTGGTCCTTCGGGTCGGGCTACGGCGGCAACGCGCTGCTGGGCAAGAAGTGCTTCGCGCTGCGCATCGCCTCGGTGATGGCTCGCGACGAGGGGTGGATGGCCGAGCACATGCTGATCCTCAAGCTCACCTCGCCCGAGGGCGAGGTGAAGTACATCACGGGCGCCTTCCCCTCCGCCTGCGGCAAGACCAACCTGGCGATGCTGATCCCGACGCTCGAGGGCTGGACGGTGGAGACGATCGGCGACGACATCGCCTGGATGAAGTTCGGCGAGGACGGCCGCCTGTACGCGATCAACCCCGAGGCGGGCTTCTTCGGCGTGGCGCCGGGGACGGGCGAGAACACCAACTCCAACGCGATCCGCACGGTGCAGTGCAACACGATCTTCACCAACTGCGCGCTCACCGACGACGGCGACGTGTGGTGGGAGGGCATGACCAAGGAGCCCCCGGCCCATCTCATCGACTGGCACGGCAACGACTGGACCCCCGCCACCGGCACGCCCGCGGCGCACCCCAACGCGCGCTTCACCACCCCCGCCGCGCAGGACCCCGCGATCGCGCCGGAGTGGGAAGACCCGGCCGGCGTGCCGATCGACGCGATGCTGTTCGGCGGGCGGCGCTCCACGGTGGTGCCGCTGGTGACCGAGGCGCTGGACTGGGAGCACGGCGTGTTCCTCGGCTCGATCATGAGCTCCGAGAAGACCGCGGCGGCGGCGGGCACGGTGGGCGAGCTGCGCTTCGACCCGTTCGCGATGCTGCCCTTCTGCGGCTACAACATGGCCGACTACTTCGCGCACTGGCTCCAGGTCGGCGGCACGCCCGGGGCGAAGCTGCCGAAGATCTTCTACGTCAACTGGTTCCGCAAGGGCGAGGACGGCCGCTTCCTGTGGCCGGGCTTCGGCGACAACTCGCGCGTGCTGGCGTGGGTGTTCGCTCGTTGCGCGGGCCACGGCGCAGCCCGCGAGACCCCCATCGGACTGGTCCCACCGGAGGGCGTGGAGGGCATCGACACGAGGGGCGTGGACGTCTCTGCAGCCGACATCGCCGAGCTGCTGCGCGTGGACGTCGAGGAATGGCGTGCCCAGCTGCCCCACTTCCACGAGCACTACGAGAAATTCGAGAAGCTGCCCGGCGAGCTGCATGCGCAGCTGAAGGCGCTGGAGCAGCGACTCTCCTAAGTCAGGCTGGAGCAGCGCCTCTGCCAATGGCGGAGCGAGCGCCCGCTTGCTAACGCGCCTCTCTCCTAAGACACCGCCAATGCGGTCAGGTCGTCTGTGTCCGGCGAATGGACAACGATCTGAGTTTCAACGGGGTCGGCCGCGGTGCTCCTCAATCGAACTTGCGGGCTGGCCGATACAGTGTGAGTGAGCTACCTGAAGCAGGTGCTGCCTCGCGCTGACACACCAGCCTGGATCAGCGGCGCACTCGGCGCGCTCGCCATCATGGTCCTCGTTCACCTCGGGCACAGCGTGCTTGCGACTGGCGGGGAATCGATCGATCGCGTATTCGACGATTGGCTCTATGACGCGGTGATGGTGGGGTGTGCGGCGGTCTGCCTCGCGCGCGGCCTGACGATCGCCACCGCGAAGGTGGCCTGGCTGGCGCTCGGATTCAGCCTCTCGTGCGATGCGGCCGCGGAAGTGCTGTCCTCGATCGGCGAAACGCTGGCGCCGGACGTTCAACGCGCGCTCTATCTCTGCTTCTACCTGGGCGCGTACGTCGCCATCGTCATGCTCGGGCGCCGGCGCGTCAGGCACCTCCGGGCGAGCCTGTGGCTCGACGGGCTCAGCGGGATGTTGGCGGTGGGCGCGCTCGGTGCCTCCGCGCTCTTCGCCCCCGTCCTGGCGGCGACGCATGGCGGTGTCGCGGATGCGGCGTTCAACCTCGCCTACCCGCTCGCGGATGTGCTGCTGATAGCGGTGGTCGTGGGGCTGCTGGCGGTGGCGGGGTGGCGCGTGGACCGCCCGTTCGGGTTCATCGCGACGGGGTTCGCGGTCATAGCCGTGGCCGATGGCATCTACCTCTACGAGCTGGCTCACGGGACCTATGCGGTTGGCACCCCGCTGGACACGCTATGGCTGCTTGGGGCTCTGGTCCTGGCCTGCGCGGCTTGGCAGCCAGATGGACAGCGGGTACGCGAGACGCACTCGCCGGCCGTCATCATGGCTGCGCCGGTGGCCGCCGGGGTGATCGCGATCGCCGTTCTGGCCGACGGGAACCTCGAGGGGGCCGGAGGTCTGTCGATCTGGCTTGCCGTCGCGGCGCTCCTCACCGTCCTGCTCCGGTTGGTGGCGACCTCGGCCGAGAACATCCGCCTGATCGCGTCGAGCAGCGAGCTGGCCAACCGCGACGCGCTGACCGGCCTGGCCAACCGGCGGGCGCTGTTCGAGGACCTCGAGCTCGCGGTCGCGGAAGCCACGCTCTCGAAACCCAAGCTCCTACTGCTGTTCGATCTCAACGGCTTCAAGCGCTACAACGACACCTTTGGCCACCCGGCGGGAGATGCCCTGCTGCAGCGCCTCGGCCACAAGCTCGACGAGCGCGCAAGCCCCGGCGGGCTTGCCTACCGGCTTGGCGGCGATGAGTTCTGTGTGCTCACAGCAGTCACGAGCGACCCCGTGGAGCTCGCCGCGGGCCTCGCCGATGCGCTGCTCGAGAGTGGCGAGCACTTCACGATCGGTGCGTGCTACGGAGAGGTGCTGCTTGGGCCGGAGGCGCAGAGCGCCGACGAGGCGCTGCACATCGCCGACCAGCGCCTCTACGCGCAGAAGATGCTCTCCTCGCATCGATCCGCAAGCCACGAGTGGCGGGATGTGCTGCTCGGGCTCATGCGCGAACGCGACCCCGAGCTGGACACCCACGTGCAGGAGGTGGCCGATCTCGCCCTGAGCCTCGGTCGGCGGCTCGGCCTCGCGACCGAGGACCTCACGAACCTGGTGGCGGCGGCGGAGCTGCACGACATCGGCAAGGCGGCCATCCCCGACGCGATCCTCGACAAGCCGGCGGCGCTCGACGGTGAGGAGCGGGCGTTCATCGAGCGCCACACGATCATCGGCGAGCGCATCCTCGCGTCGGCTCCCTCGCTACGACAGATCGCCGCGATCATCCGCGCGACTCACGAG
>JBOGYA010000144.1:0-7162 GCA_050696515.1 Solirubrobacteraceae bacterium | reverse complement strand
GGGGGGGGGGGGGGGGAAAGGCTTCGGCTGCTCGACAGCCTATGTGGAGCCCATTGGACCAGACGATCGTCACGGTCGTCTAGTTTGATCGGGTAGCTGCCGGTATGCCAGTGGTGTTTCTCGTTTCGATTTCTGGAGTCCGCTGGACCTTGCTCAGCTCGGTCGAGCGAGGTCAGCACAATCCGCGCTTGCGCAAGTTGCTCAAGCCCCCCGCCGGCCTTGGGGTTGACCCAGCGGAGCTCGTCAGAGGACTCAGACCGCCCGAGGACGACGGTGGCTGACCGTCGACTATCGATCCGGTGGCCGGCTGCCGTGATCACCGGGCGGGTCCATCTCGGGCGGGCCCGTTGCGTGATCTTCGAGCCGAGACCGTCAGCCGAGGCCGAGGCACGCTTGTGGAGCCCTCAGGCATAGATTCCACATACTACCGGGAACTTGTTCCCTAGGCATTGGGGGTCTCGCCCCCGAGGGTTCAGGCGTGCGGATCAGCCAGACCCCACAGATCGCCCTCGGCCGAGCGATCCGTCTACGCCGAGAGGAAATTGGACTAACCCAGGAGGCCCTTGCCGACGCGGCGGATCTCGACGCCACCTCTATCCGGGGTCTGGAGCGCGGGGTAGCCAACCCCACCTGGGACGTCGCCGACCGCGTCGCACGAGCCCTCGGGCTGGCCCTACACGAGCTCGCCCGCAAAGCCGACGAACTTGAGACCAGCGATCGACGCCCGACCAACCGGCCGTTGCGGCGCGAGCATCCGCCGCAGCGTTAATACCCAGCGCTCAAGGGGCATGGGGGATGTTCGGCGGATTCTTCGAATAGGTTGCCTGGTCGTAAACGTCAGACGCCAGCGCGTCCAGGAGCTGATCGACTCAGGCCGTGCCGATCCCCTTGATCCATCCATGCGGGCCCATCCGAGCTACGGTTCAGGCGTGCCTCACGTGGTTATCGACGGCGTGGCGATCGAGGCGCGGCGCCTGACGCTGACTCCGGCGGAGGTTGCCCGGGTCATGCGCGTCGAGGAGACGGAGATCCGCAACATGATTCGCCGCGGCGAGCTGCGTGATGTCTCTTCGGACGGGAAGAGGCGCTTGGATCCCGATGAGGTGATCGCGCTGGTCGAACGGCGGGTTCGTGACGGCGAGCTCGGCAAGCATGTGTTCGTCGAGCTCGCCGCCTTGATCTCGGGGCGCCTGTAGGTCACGCGGCCAGCTGTAGCCGCGGGGGCGAGACGCGGAGGGGCTCGGAGCAGCGCCAGGTCGGCTCGCCGTCCTTGGTGGTCCATCCCTGCTCTCGCGGCCAGCGTCCGAGGGCCTCTGCCAGCGTCTCTCGCATGAGGCGCGTGCGCCAGAACGCTTCGTGCACGCCCGGTATCCAGATCCGTCGGTAGTTGACCCCGAGCGAGGCATCGACCGGCGCGTGACCGGGCTCCCAGGGTCGCTTGTCGCGGCGCGTGGGGATATGTTCGCCCTTCGCCCACCTGGTGAGCGTCGAGCGAGCGTCCAGGTCGGCGATCTCGCAGAACTCGCGGAAAGTAAGCCAGTCACGAACCGCGACGGTCGCGTCGGTCGGCATCAGCGGCTGTCCGAGCGTACCCCGGTCGATGGTGTCCCAGTCGACGTGCTCGGCTCCCGGTGGCTCGGAGTCCGATACGGGCAGCCACGTCGCCTGGTCGAGCCGGTACTTGTCCAGCTTGATGATCGTGTCGGCCTTCTGCCGGGAGAGCTGTATGAGCTGGTGGGTGATCGAGGAGCTCTTGTACAGGTGGTATGTGGCCGGCAGATATGCAAAGCATCCTGGACGAGGGAGGTGCTGTCATGGATGAGGAACTGATCGATGCCGCGTGTCGTGTGCTGTTCACGAGCGTGGGCGTCAGGAACCAGGAATTTCCGATCCTGCACATTCTCGGTGCCTTCCTCAAGCGGTGCCTGTCCACGGTGGCCGTGGTCGACGGGCGTGAGATCGCACCCCTTGGTGGAGATGCTGAGCTCCTGTTTTCGCCTGCGGTTGGTCCTGCTGCGCTGCGCAATGCAGGGGTCCCTCCGTTCTTGCTCTACGACGCCTACCAGGACGCCATCATGCGAGCGGGAGGACCGACGCACGCTCGATTCGATCCCGACGTGCTTCACGCGGTCGTGCCGCCGACGTGGGTGCCTATCGTGGCTGCCCTGATCGCTGACGGACCGGATATAGGTGCAGCTCGAGCGCAGGCCGCCGTCTACGACTATTCGCTTGAAACGGTCCAGGCGAACCGGCGTCGCACGGCTGGACGGCGCTCGCGAGCATCAGTGAAGCTGGTCTTCTTCGAGGCGACGCGGCTGCTGCAGACTACGTGTCGCCTTCGCACGATTCCCGTTTGCCGGCACTGGACGCACGCGCCCAAGCTCCGTATGCCCGACATGCCGCAAGGCGGCTACGAAACCGTCGCTCCTCGTGTCGAGACGATACGCAGGGCATGGCAAGACATGACCGCCGAAATCCACGATCGCCTCGGCGTGGGAGCGATCGAGGAAGAGATGAGGGCTCTCGACTCGCTGTCTGACGACACGCTCGCCGCCCGAGGGCTGTGGCGTCCGGTGCGGGATCGCCTGCTGCTGGTCTTGATGGTCCTGACAGGTGGCCGGCGCAACGCCATCGCTCGACTCTGCAGAGAGGACTACATCCCAGACCACGAAGGCCCGCTGCCCGATTGCCGCCGAGGGGCCGTGCTGCGTCTACGGCCGAGGAAGGGCAAGGGCCGCGATGAGGTTCGCCACAAGCCGATTCCACGCGAGGCCGCACTCGTGCTCGACACCTACCTCACGCTGATGGACCGCCGGCTGGCCTGCGGAGGACACCACCCAGCGCCTCCCGACGCTCCGCTACTGGTCGCTCAGTCGGTGCACTATTCGAAGCCCATTCGAGAAACCTGGCTCCACCATCGCGTGGCCGGAGGCAAGGCGAACAAGTGGCTCCCGCTGGTTCCGCGAGACGCACGACACCTGCCGAAACACGTCCCGGAGGACGAGCGCATCTACTGCGGCTACACACCCCACGAGTATCGACACTTCGCGAACAAGCTCGCCGAACGCGCAGGAGAAATCTGGAACGAGCGCTACCCAGCAACGGGCGGAGATGTCAATCCGCCGATCTCCTACTACGCGGCGGCCCTGCTGGACAACGGTGGCATCGAGCAGGATCTGCGGGCTCTCTACGGCGACCGGCTGACCTCGGCGATGCTCGAGGTCGTATCGGGTCGTGCGGCGGAGGTCGGCTGGGAGATCCTGACCACGGATGTCGGGCTGCGCAAGCGCCCCGACGTCGCTGCATATGAGCGGGAGCTGATCCTGCTGCGCCGGATCGAGGACGAGGAGCAGCGCTTGGAGCAGACCGCGCAGAAGCTCCAGGCAAGGCACGCCCGCTGTGGTCAGCTGGCGCTTCCACATGCGGACGCGCCGGAGAGCGACCGCCTCGATGCGATCCTGCGCCGCCAGGAGGAGATGGTCGCCTCGATCGGCGAGCTCAAGGAGATCATGCACAAGAAGTCAATGCTTCTCAGACCCTCTGGTGCACACGTTTCTGCCCAGACAGCGGTGCACGTGCACATCAAGGACGCCGGCGTCACGCAGCTGTTCAAGTCGCGCTTCCGAAAGCCGGCCCGCCAGCGCGGCACGCCGCTGGCGACTGGCCCAATTGCGTAGGCGTCGATTGCCAACAAGACGATCGGCGTCCGCCGCCCGCTCAAATAGCCGAAGCTGCTCGGCGAAGGCACGATCGAGTGGCGCCCACGTCCATCCGGGAAGCGACTCGAGCAGCAAGTCGACGGTGCGGTCCTGGCCTCGGCAGCTCCGCCGCCTGCTCACCCATCCCCCCAACTTGAAGCCGTCGGAGGAGACGTAGGAGATGGGCACGCGCGTCGTATTGTGCTCCCGGAGGTAGTCCCACAGGTACGCGAGGCCTTCGTCGTCGGGTGGCACTTGCAGGCCTTCGTCGGGGAGCGCGTCTATCGCCTGCAACAGCTCTTGGTGGCGATCTGACAGCCGCCTACGCCGCCTGCCCAAGATGGCCCCGAGTTTGAAGCCGTCATTGCAGACATACCTCTGCGGCACGCCGGCGTTGCCGTGCTCTGCATGGAACAACTCGACTCGGCGGAGCAGCTCTTCGTCGGCCACACGGTCGACTCGGCGTTGCTGCTCGGACTCCCACCGCGAGCGGCAGACATGCCAGCCCGGCATCTGCTCAAGGATCTCCGTGAGCCACGGATGCCGATCAGCGCGGTCGCGACGATTCCTGACCCAAACGCCGAGCCTGAAGCCGTCGTCACAGACGAACTCCGGTGGTACCCGGGAGGTGCCGTGCTGCTCGGCATAGGCCCTGAGCCTGTCGAGACCTTCGACCAGCCTTTGGTCATGATTTCGCCAATCCCAACCCTGCAGGGTCTCGAGTACTGCGTATCGGGTATGAAGACGGCCATGCCGCTTCTCACAGCGCCTACGCGCCACCCAACGGCCAAGGCGGAAGCCATCGGAGCAGGCATAGGGCGTGGGAACGTACAGATGGCCGTGGACAGCGCGGAACTCCTCGAGTCGCGCGAGCACCACGTCGACATCGCTGTTCATGCGCCACCGCGACGACCTCATCTTGGCCGCAGGATTCAGCGTGCGAACCGCGGGTCCGCTCATCATGTCTCCCCGTCGCCCGGCCGCTCCGACGCAGTCGCACTGGATGAGGTCATCGCCCTATAGACGCGCCGAGCGCCGGCAGGCCCCCTATCGGTTCAATCCGCAGGAGCGGAGCGCAGGTGGCCAGCCTGGAAGCGGCTCCCCGGCAGCCTGCGCGGCGTTTCGGCCACCGTGGCCGAAACAATCGGCCACGGGCCACAAAATACGACTATTCCGGCGCCGTGATCTGGAGCCAGAACGTCTCGAACGCCGCGTATTTGCAGGGGATTCCCAGAAGGCGTGCGCCCTCTTCACACGCGAGAGGTCGGTGGTTCGAAACCACCCGTGCCCATTCTTAAGGAGGAGAGCTGGGCTAATCGAACCCGCTCTCGCCGTGAGCGCGCAGGACCGGATGTGCGTTCGTGTGGGCGATGACCTCACTGAGGGAAGCTCCCGCAACAACAGCCTCGTCATCCGCGCCTGGTAGGTAGCTGCATAATCTGATGCCGTGAGAAGTCTCGCTATGGATCAAACCGGCCAGCGAATGCACCAACCTCCGAAGAGGGTCTTGGTTCTCGCAGTCACGCTGATGATGCAGATGGGATTCCTGCATGCGGGCGTTCCCACCGCGATCGGGATGCCGCATAGCTGTCCCGCGTTCAGCGCTGTGAGCTCCTTGGAGGTCCAAGGCCATCGTTGGACCTTTGATAATCGTATCTATGACATTAAGATGCAGGGGATTGGATGCGCTGAGGCGCATACGCTAATTCTGCGCGCAGGTCAGGCGCTCAACAGGAGAGGGGCCGGACTCGGCGTCTTTATTCGGGTTGGTCGGTGGCACTGCACGTCATATCGGCCGTTTACAGGAAGTGCAGATTTTGTTCATTGGAATAGTGTCTGCAAGCGCGGGCGCCGTCACAAACTGACGTGGTCGGCGCGGACGCTACGCTCGCACAAATCGAACTTGACCAAGGCGGCGTAGCCCCGGACTCGCTGATCGGAGGTTCGCGAGCCTGGAGTGCGTCTGATGCTCTCTCGTCCCTCTCCGGCCCATCGGCCGGTGGGGAGTCCGCCGCGTGGCCGACAATGGCGCGATGCCTCGCCTGGCCACGTTCTACGGAATCATCATCTGGATGTACCGCCCCGATCATCCTCCGCCGCACTTCCATGCCCAATACGGCGATGAGGTCGCTCAGATCGAGCTCGCCACGCTGCGCGTTCTCAATGGGTCGCTTCCACCGCGTGCGCTGCGGATCGTCCGAGCGTGGGCACGCCTCCATACCGAGGAGCTTGTCGATAACTGGATGCGCGCTCAGGCACTGGAGCCTCTGGCGCCGATCGAGCCTCTGCCCTAGCATGAAGGAACGATGCTCCGAGTCACCAGCGTCAAGCCGCTAGACGGCTATCGCCTGTGGGTCACGTTCAACGACGGCGTTGAGCGCGACGTCGACTGTGCCTTCTTGCTGCATGGGACGCTTGGGGAGCCTTTGCGCGATCCCAAGTACTTCCGGCAGGTCCGGGTCGATGACGAGGCACGAACGGTGGTGTGGCCCAATGGCCTCGATCCCGCGCCGGAGCTTCTGCATGGCGACTGCGAGCCAGCCATCCTCGAAGAGACGCACTCCCAAGCGCCCGTCGTGAACCGCGCCGCCTGACCCGTTCCCGACCGCGGACAGCAGGCGCCACGCCTGTGGGACGAGGAGTGCGTTAGGCAAGCCGATACCGCCCGCGTCCCAACCGCACGACCCTGGACTGCCGATCCTGAACCTTGGCCAGCCAGTTCTTGACCGAGGAGGCCGGCACCGACATCCCGAGCATCTCTTCGACCTCAGCATGGATGTCGCGTGCCCTCATTGGCTCGCCGGAGTCAGCCAAGACACGCTCAATGGCCTTGGGCACCAGGCCAGCCCGAAGCTTCCGGTCTCGGCGAGCGGAAGGACGAGGAGCCACGTTGCTAGCCGCGAGCCGGTCCAGTTTGTCGGACAACTGGCGTAGCCGCGCCTGGATCTCCGGGCTCGAATAGCTACCAAGTAGCCCATAGCCTGTTTCCTGTATCCAAGGGTTCGCAGCGGACGACGACCGGCCATCTCGCTGTCCGAATCGACCGCGTGATGTCCCGTGGACTTGAGTGTTCGGGCTGTTCCGCCGATGCGTATTTGAACTGGCTGGAGAATATGATGATCGCTGCTATGCGCCTATACCCGCGAGCCGCCCTGTTCTGGTCTGTAGTCGAGCTTCGCTGAGGCGACGGTGAGCACCGGGAGCGGGGTATCTGAGCGCAGAGCAGACGTCGTCACGTTTTGGCGGGCAGTTGAGCTGTTCACGCCTCAACCGGTGCCCAAGGCGAGCGCGAGGAAGTTCGTCTTCACCGTAGGCGAAGAGCCCGAGCGGCTGCCCTGGGAGGGCGGGCATCCCCTGGGCGAAGCGTGGATCGGGGACAAGCAGGCGTGGCAGCACTTCGTGTACATGGGGGTCTACCCGCTTGAAGCTGCCTTCGCGGAGCTGCGGGAGGCCCTGGCGGATAC
>JBOGYA010000143.1:0-7229 GCA_050696515.1 Solirubrobacteraceae bacterium | reverse complement strand
GAAGAGGATCGCCTCGGTGGTGCGCTCCTCGATCGCGCCGAGCTTCGTGAGTTCGAAGGAGAGGCTCTCGACCTCCTCCTCGCGCAGGTGCCGCATGATCTCGGCGGCGCGCTCGGAGCCGAGGGCGGCCATCAGCACGGCGGCCTTGCGACGGCCGCCGAGGCGAACGGCGGGGAGCGGCGCCCCTCCGACCGGTGCGGCGCTGGGCGCCTCGGACGCGGCGGGCAGCTCGATCGCCATCAGGCCCGCCTCACGATCGCGCCGGGGCTGATGCAGGTGTGGGTGCCCGGTACCCGGATGCTCAGTGTCCGCCCAACGCTGCTCATTCTCTGGTCAGCCGGCGCGGTCGCCTTCCTCATTTAGTCCTCCTGCATCCAGCTGCGCAGCTGCTGGGCGACGCGGTCGGGGCTCGACTCGGCGAGCTGCTCGACCTGGCGGCGGATGGGAGCCCCATCGGCCCCGCCGGCGCCACTGGGCGAGGCGACGAGCGTCGGGTGCTCGGCGGGCCGCGCGGGGGTTGCGCGTTCGAGCTCGGAGAGGCGGATCGGCAGCTCGAGCTCGCGCAGCCAGGGGGGCTCGTTGTCCAGTCCCTCCTGCTCGCGGCGGCGCAGCGTGCGGGTGGTGAAGAACAGGAAGAGCAGCGAGGCGATGCCGATCAGGGCGTACTTTGCGTAGCCGAGCATCCCCCCGGAGGCGCCGGCCGCGGCGGGGGCGGTGGACTTGGCGAAGGCCATCTGGCCGATCGAGACCGTGTCCCCGCGCTTGGGCTGGAGGCCGGCGGCGTTGGTGACGGCTTCCTTGATCGCGGTCACGGAGGCGGCGGGGATGGAGTGGTCGAGCAGCACGGAGACGTGCTCGCTTTCGACCGCGCCGGGAGCGACCGTGGAGTGGGTGACGGTCTTTGCGACCCCGAGCGTGGAGCCGGTGATTTCGTGCTTGTAGTTGGACTTGCCCGAGGCTCCCGTTTGGGCGTAGGCGGGGATGTTGGCGGTGCCCGTCGCGCCGGCCCCGCCGCCGGAGCCGGTGAGGGTTTCGAGGTTCTTGCTCTGCTGCAGCGGCACGCCGGCCTTGCCGTAGGTGAGCGATTCCTGGGTGGTTTGGTTGGTGTTGAGGTTGGCGTACACCTGCACCACCGCCTTGCCGGGCCCGATCGTCTGGGCGAGCATCTCGTCGAGGGAGGCCTCCATCCCGTTGTCGTAGCGTTCCTCGGCGGCCTGCCTGCCGCTCGCGCCGCCACCGGCTTCGCCGTTCTGGGTGGGCCACAAGAGCTGCCCGGTGCCGTCGGTGATGGTGACCTTCTGCAGCTGCAGCCCGGGCACCGAGGAGGCGACGAGCTGGGCGATGCCGCGCACGGAGGTGGAGCTCAGCGAGCTGGTCCCGCTCAGCAGGACGGCGGCGGAGGACGCGTTCTGGGCTTCCCCGAAGAGCTGGTTCTGGGGGTTGGGGAGGACCAGCTCGACCTGCGCGCCGGAGACCCCCTGGATGTTGTCGATCGTCTGCTCGAGCTGGCCCTGCAGCGCGCGCTGGTAGGTGACCTGCTGCTGAAAGTTGCTTTCGCCGAGGCTCGATTTTTCAAACAGCGAGAAGCCGGGCTGGGCGTTGCCGAGCAGCCCGGCGCCCGAGAGGGCGACACGGGCGCGGGCGGTCTCGTTGGACTGGACGGCGAGTGCGGTGCCGTTGTTCTGCAGTTCGTAGGCGATCCCCTGCTGGTCGAGCGTGCTCGTCATCTTCCCGGTCTGCGCCGGTTCCAGGCCGGTCGCGAGCGTGGAGTAGGACGGCCGGGAGACCATGTGCACAAAGAGGTAGATGAAGAGGATGCCGACGGTCGCGCCGGCGCCGAGGATCGCCCATCCGCGGGGGGTGAGTCGGGTGGCGAGCTGTTTTACGGGCATGGGGATCGGGGCGGGTGCGGTGGTGGGAAGGCCGGCGTTACACCTGGGTCTGGAAGATCTGCTGGGCGGCTTCGACTGCCTTGGTGCGAATCTGCGAGGCGAGCTGCATCGCGAGCTGGGCGTCCTCGACGGTGACCACGGCGCTCTCGGGGTTGGAGGCGGTGCCGGTGGCGAGCGCCTGCGCGGCGCCGTCGGCGCTCGTCTGCGTCTGCTCCAGCGAGGAGATGGCCTGGGTCAGCGCTCCACCAAAGCCGCCGGATTCGACGCCGCCGGAGCCTTCGACGCCGGGGTTGGCGACCCCGCCCGCTCCGGTCCCGCTCAATCCCGTGACGCTCCCTGGTTCAGTGAGCACGCTCGGGGGCAGCACCCCGCTGATCGCGCCGATCGCGGGCACCGTCACTTGAGGATCCCGAGCGTGGCGGTGAACATCGACTTGGCGGTCTGCATCGCGGTCACGTCCGACTGGTAGGAGCGCGACTCGGAGATGAGGTCGACCATTTCGGTGACCGTGTTGACGTTGGGCAGCTTCACGTACCCCTGGGCGTTGGCTTCGGGGTTGCCGGGGTCGTAGACGACCTGGTCGGGGGTCTTGTCGGCGACGATCCCCGCGACCTGCACGCCGCCGGCGGGCGGATGCGTGAGCGGCGCGCCCGATGGAGTAGAGAGCCCGCCCATCCCCGCCAACCCCGCGCGGGCGGATTCCGTACCGACCGCTTCGGAGAGCGTGGCTTCGAAGTTGGAGGAGGGGGTGCCGGTCTGCTGGAGGAGCACCTCCTGGCGCTGGTAGGGCTGCCCATTGGCGGCTTTCGTGGTCTGGGCGTTGGCGAGGTTCTCGGAGGTGACGTCCATCCGCACGCGTTCGGCGCTCAGGCCGCTGCCGGCGATTTCGATCGCGTCGAAGAGGCCCATCAGCCGATCCCCATCGCGGAGCGCACGATGCTGTCGCGGGTCCCCATGACCTGCACGAGCGCCTCGTATTCGAGGCCGTTCTCGCCGAGCAGCGCCGATTCCTGGTCGATGTCCACCCCGTTGCCTTCGGGTCCCACGACCTGGGAGCTGACTTCGGGCTGAAACTGCACCTGCGCGGGGGACTCGCCGCCGGCGAGCGCCTCGCGCAGCGCCCCCTGGAAGTTGAGGTCCTCGCGCCGGTAGCCGGGGGTGTTGGCGTTGGCGATGTTGTTGGTGAGCAGCGTCTGCCGCGCCCACGCGCCGCGAGTCGCGCTTTCCAATGCGAGCTGGGTGGTGTCGATGAGGGACATCGGTGGCGGGATGAGAGGTGAACGCTTCGGGTTGTCGCCCTCCGTGGGCCAAACCGACTCTCATCCGTGTGAGCCGCCCCCCGGGCGGACCCGGGTCCTCCCCGTCATCGGCAGGCGGGCGCGGAGCTTGAGCGGGATTGGAGGATCATGCGCGCGGGGCACTCCAGGTCGCGGTCCTCGCCGCCAGAGAGCCCGCGGGAGCGGTCCTACGCTGTGGTCGACGCGGTGGCACGCCGGGGAGTGCGGTCCTACGCGTTGTGGTCCACGCGGTGCACGCGCCGGAAGGCCTGGCCGGCGTAGCCGTGGGCGGCGCGGCTGGCGCGCGCGGTGGTGCGCAGATCGCACAGCATCGCCTCGCGCAGGCACTGCAGTGTCGCGCTCGTGCGCTCGTGCAGGGCCGCGGCGCGCTCCAGGGGAGTGCGCGCGGAGGCGGGGGGCTGCTGGGGGAGGCCCGCCGTCAGCGCATCCCACTGGGGGACCAGCGAGCGCAAGTCCTCGATCCGGCCGTCGCGGGCGAGCTGGAGCTCACGCTCGGCTAGTTCGAGGATCGCCGCGTAGGGATCGAGCGGGGCGTCGATCTCCATGATGGGCGCGGTCGCGAGGGTCGCGGCGCCGGTGTTGCGCTGGGTGTCCATGGCGCTCATCGGTGTGCCAGCTCCACCCAGGACTCGCGCAGCTCACCGAGGATCTCCGAGACCTCCTCGAGCTTGCTGGCCTCGAGGCTCATGCGCGCGCGGCCCAAGTGGGTCAGGCAGAACTGGTAGATCGCGTGCAGCTGCTCGGCGAGCTCGGCGCCCTGCTCGTGATCCAGGACCCCGTCGAGGTGTGCGACGATCTGTTCGGCCTGGCGCAGCTTGTTGTGGGCGCGCTCCACTTCGCGCGCACGCATCGCGTCGGCCGCCTGGCGCAGGAAGCGGCGCGCGCCGTCGTAGAGCACAACCACCAGCTGCGCCGGGGATGCGCAGAGCACGGCGTTCTCACGGTATGCCTGCGGTGTTGCCGTGGGGGGGGTCATGTGCTCCTCTTCAGCTCCTTCGCTCGGCTGCTGGGCTGTCCTGGTGATCGGTCGCGCCCGCCCAAAGTTGAGCGTCTCCGGGGAGGCGCGCGATCCAGCCCTGCGGCTGCGTGCCCCGACCTTCGAGCGCGGGGGCGCGTGGGCGCAAGCCGGACGGTTCGCGCGTCAGTGGGAGGAGGATTTGGAGGAGCTCGTGGTGCTGGCGAGCATCGAGGTGAGCTGCGAGCTCAGCCACGAGGACTGAGCCTGGCTCTGGGACATGACCTTTTCCAGCGCCGCGAATTCGACCTCCAGCGCTTTCTGGCGCACCGCGAGCATTTCGTTCATGTTCGCGATCCTGGTGCCCAATTCCGAGGTTTGGATGCTATCGCCGCTGATTCGTGCTTCCAGCGAGCCTCCCGGGGCGGCGTTTACGTTGACCAGTTGCGCGAAGCCCTGCGAGAAGCTCTGCAGCATCTTCTCCACCCCTGTCGGGTTGGCCTGAATCGCGCTTTCCAGCTGCGCGGTGTTCACGGTCAGCTGTCCTTCCACCGCCGCCTGCGAGGGGGCTCCGTTGCCCGTCGGCGCGCCCGTGCTGATCCCGATGTCCGCGAGGCTCGCCATTGCCGCCGGCAGTTCCTTGCCCGGCTGGTAGATCGACTGGCGCATCGCGTCGAGCAGACTCCCCAGTTCGAAGTCGCCGAACAGCGTGCCCGTCTGCAGTTCGGCGGTGCTCCCCGGAGCACTCGGGGGCTTGGTGGTCAGCTGCGTGTGGACCGACCCGATCGTCGAGTTGTAGAGGTTGACGAACGCCTGCACCTGCGAGGCGATCGCGCTCACGCTGGGTCCAGGCGGCTGCACCTCGACCGTCACCGGCCCCGTGGTGGTGGTCAGCGCCTTGAGTTCCAGCGTCACCCCCGGGATCGCGCTCGTGAGCTTGTTCGAGGCGGAGCTACCCGCGACCCCGTCGATCGTGTATTCCGCGTTCTGGCCTGCTTTTGCCAGGCCGGCCTGTTCGACGAGCGCGCCCCCCGAGACCGCGATGAAGCCCGCTTCCGTGGCGCCCGTTGCGCGCGTGGAGAGCACCACCGCTTCCCCCACCGTCGCCGCGTACACCGTCGCGGTGGAGTCCGAGTTGATCTTGTTCACCAGGTCCTGGGCGCTCGACCCCGCCGCCACTTCGATTGCCTGGCCGTCGATCGTCAGCGTTTCGGCGGCCGCGGGGCTTTTGAACGTGAACGTGCGCTGTCCCGAGTTCGCGAGCTGGGTGACGTTCACCTCGTAGCCGCCCACCGCCGCGCCCGTGGTGGCGGTGGGGACGATCCGCGCGGGTTCGCTGGAGCTGACCGCCTGGGAGGTGTTGAACAGTGCTGGGGAGCCCAGTTCCTGGGCGTCGAAGGTGAGCTGCGTGAGGCTGCTCTGGATCGACTGCAGCAGTGTGCGCTGTCCTTCCAGGGTGGTTTGCTCGTTGGAGAGGCGCGTGATCGGCGCCCGTTCGACCCCCAACAGTGCGGAGATGATTTCGCTGGTGTTGAGACCCGATCCGAGCCCGCTGAAGCTGATCGGCGCGCCCGAGGCGGATGAGCTCACGGTTGCCACGCCACGCCCCCTTCCTTCACTCCAGCGGCGCCCCGGCCGCGACTTCGAGCGCCTGCGCGGGGGAGAGCGTCCGCAGCACGTTGCCGGCGCGGTCGCGCACCTCGATCCTCGTGCGCCCGCTCTGTGTATCTCTGGAGAAGCGCAGCTCGCGGCCCTGGGCGCTCAACGCCGCGTGGGTCTGGGCCGCGCTCGCCATCTGGTCGAGCACCTCCCGCGGAGGGCTCGAGGGGAGGGTGTCGAGCGAGACCGTCGGCGCCACCGCGGCGGGTCCGGCGGTGCCGGAGGACGCCGCGAGCGGCGTGGGCCAGCCGGTGCGGAGCACCGACTGCGGTGGCGTGATCGGCGAGCTCATGCTGTCTTCCTCCTGAAGGCACTGTTCGTGGTCCCGTCCGTGGGCCATGTCGCTCTTGGGTTTCCTCATAGTGATCGGCGCGCTCTCGGAATACTTTAGGTTTCGGGCGACTGGTGCCCCACCGCCCCGCTGTCCGCTGCGGCCGCGGCCGGCCCGGTCGCGGCAATCACGGTGATCGACCGCGCCCGCCGATCCCTGAGCGGGGGAGGGCCGCGGGTTCGGTTACCCAAATGCTCCGATTGCTGACAGTTGCGATTCGGGGCTCAAGCCGGCGGACCACCGCACCGATTAGGGCGGGGTCGTCAACGATCGACGGCCTCGAATCTTTCGAAGTGAAGGTCGGGGCCGCCTCTCGGAGACGCACCACTTTCCCTCGAGAGTCGGAGCACCAGATGAAAGCTATGGACCGTGGCCAGGCGACGTTCGCCTCCGGCTCAAATCCCCGTTTCGACCGCAGCCGGGAGACACCCGCCTCCGGCGAGCATCCCCGTTCCGGCCAGCGCGCCGCCAGGATCTCGGCCTCC
This sequence comes from Solirubrobacteraceae bacterium, assembly GCA_050696515.1. Classification (GTDB taxonomy): domain Bacteria; phylum Actinomycetota; class Thermoleophilia; order Solirubrobacterales; family Solirubrobacteraceae; genus Palsa-744. Next base: position 609 of record JBOGYA010000143.1, on the reverse strand, counting down.
GAGGTGCTGTCGCTGTGGCGGGAGTATCAGCGCACGGGGGACCTCAGGCTGCGGGACCGCTTGATCTTCACGTTCACCCCGATGGTCCGCTACATCGTCTACCGCAAGGTCCGCGAGGTCCCCGCGCAGTGCGACGTGGAGGACTTCCTCTCCTGCGGGCTGGAGGCGCTGATCCACTCGATCGAGCGCTACGACCCCGCGAAGGGCGCAACGCTTGAGCAGTTCGCGTGGACGCGCATCCACGGCGCCGTGCTCGACGAGCTGCGCCGCCACGACTGGGCGCCCCGCTCACTGCGCCGCGCCGAGCGCGCGATCAACGGCGCCCGCGAGAGCTTCGCCGCCGAGCACGAGCGCCAACCCAACCGCGAAGAGCTCGCGACCGCCGCCGGCATGAGCCCCGCGGAGGTGGCTCGCCGCCTCGACGAGCTCGCGCTCGCGGAGGTCGGCTCGCTCAACAAGACGATCCGCTCCGAGGACTCCACAACGATCGAGCGGATCGACACGCTGGAGAGCGAGGACGAGGACGCCGATCCGGCCCTCAGCGCCGAACGCCACGAGGCCAAGGAGCGCTTCCGCGCCGCCTTCTCCGAGCTGCCCGCGCGCGAGCGC
>JBOGYA010000142.1:0-7242 GCA_050696515.1 Solirubrobacteraceae bacterium | reverse complement strand
AGGATCGCGTAGCGGTTCTGGCTGGTGAGAGCGTCGAACATCGCCTGTGCCGCGGGCTGGGCGCTCAACGCAGTGGCGAGGTCGTCCGGGACCTCCATCGTGGCCTGGCCCGCATACGCCGCCTCCCAGCGGCCGTCGGCCTTGGCCCGCTCGACCGCGGCTACGCCAGCCGGGCGCATCCGACCTTCGCTCGCCAACCGCTCGACGTGGCCGACGTTGCGCTTGGACCACGTGCTGCGCGCGCGCCGTGGAGTGAAGCGTTGACGGTAGGTCCGCTCGTCGAGGCGCCGGACCTGGCCATCGATCCAGCCGTGGCACAGCGCATCATCGAGCGCCTCGTCGTATGTGAGGCTCGTCGGCTCCGTCGTGCCCTTCTTCGCGAGCCTCAGCCACACCCCGTTCGACTCCTCGTGATGCTCGCCCAACCACGCTCGCCACGCGGCGGCATCCGCGACGGTCAATACCGGTTCCTCGGCCATGGCCAGCCTGATAGCACAGTCGGCGCGCCGAGAAGTCCAGAACGGGATGATGTCGCCATGCCGCTCGTGATCAGGGAGATGACCCTCGATGAGGTGGGCTTCGTGATCGACTACTTCCATGACTCCACACCCGAGTACCTGGAGGCGTTGGGGGTGGACCCGACGCGGTTGCCGACTCGACAGGATTGGTGGGCAAGATATGTCGCCGAGTACGGCAAGCCCATCCGGGACCGTTCGACGTTGCTCGTGATCTGGGAGTTGGACGGCGTCGCGGTCGGGTTCTCGACCGCCGACAAGATCGTCTACGGCGAGCAAGCACACATGCATCTGCACATCGTGGACCCACAACGTCGCAGAGCAGGCATCGGCTCGGAGTGCGTGCGCGAGACGGTTGAGCTCTATTTCAACGGGCTTGAACTGAAGCGCCTCTTTTGTGAGCCCAACGCTTTCAACGTGGCACCGAACCGGACACTGCAAAATGCCGGGTTCCGGTATGTCAAGACCTACAAGACCGTACCCGGCCCCATGAACTACCACCAGACGGTAACCCGCTGGATACTTGAGAAACAGTCCTAAGCTAACGCCCGCTCGACGCCGATCATCTACCCATGTTTCGCCTCGAGCTCTGACGCACAGTCGTGCGTCTTCTCGAGGAGTCCGATGCGCAGGGAGCTCCCCGCGATGCTTGCCAGCAAACAAGCACCGTCAACGCTGAGTCCGGGTTCTCGCCGCCTCTTGCACGCTCGCCAGTCCACGACCGTCTGTGAGACTACTACCAGATGCAGCCCGCCGACCATCGCCGCGCAGCGGCCGAGGATCTCGCGCGATCCGGTGCTCCTAACGCTCCTGTGGAGATCGTCGACTACGACTCCGCGTGGCCAGCCGCCTTTGAGGCCGAGCGCGAGCGGCTCGCGCCGCTCCTCGAGGGGTCGGAGATCCACCACTTCGGCTCCACCGCCGTCCCTGGCCTCGCCGCCAAGCCCGTGATCGACATGATCGTCCTCGTCGGCGATCTCGACGCGCCGATCGCCGCGCTGGTCTCGGACGCCGCCTACCAGTTCCCTGAAGCGTTCAACGCGACGCTCCCCCATCGACGCTTCCTCTGCTACCCCACAGCCGCGCACCGCACCCACCACCTGCACCTCGTAGACGAGCGTGAGGAGCTCGACCGTCGCCTGCGCTTCCGCGACCGCCTACGCGCAGACCGCGCCCTCGCCGCGGAGTACGCCACGCTGAAGCGCGCGCTCGCCGAGCGCCACCAGGAGGACCGCGAGGCATACACCGACGCCAAGGCAACGTTCGTCAAGCGTTGGAGCGAGCCGACCACGACGACGTAACCCCCGCTGACCCTTCGACACGCCCTGAGCGCTCTCACCCGAGCCCGAGCAGCGCCGGTAGGTCTTTCAATCACTCTGGGACCACAGGAAGGACTACGGGCCGAGATGCGAGCGGAGGAACGCATCGAAGACCGGGACCCGGCAGGTATCTTTGTGGCATGGCCTCTGCACCAGAGACGCGGTCCAGCGAGTTCATGGATCGGCTCGGTCGCCTCGAAGACCAGATGCGCAGGATGCAAGACGACCTCGACGCCATCGAGAGAGCCGCGCCGATGAGGAGGCCGAGACGCTCGCGAGCGCATCCGAAGCGGCGCTGCCGAGCGCACAAAGGACGGCGCCGAGCTTCTGGCTGAACTCGGCATCCAGACGGACTGGAGTGGACCCGCTTCCGTGGACAGTCTGGGGCTTGAGTGGCTAGTCGTTGATAGCAACGTCCTTGACCGAGCGGCCAGCCCGGACCAACTCGACGGCCTCCCGGCGAAACTGCTCTGGATACGGAGGTCTCGTGCGCGGCATGAACACATCCTTTCGCGTCCAGCCACTCAAGCGCTCAGCTGTCCGCCAAACGGGGTCCACTCCAAAGAGATGTCGGGGCCAGGACCAGCCTGGTCCCCGCCGACGCGCTGGCGTCTGGAGCGACTCGTAAGGTCCGCCTATGGCCGGGACCGCCCCCAGCACGACAGACCCCGACGGTCGTCTCGTCGTATTCGACGCAGGCACCCGTCAGCACCTTGCCCTCGGCCGCCCCGAGCTCATGGACGAGGTCGATCTCATCCTCGGCACCGTCGCCCACCCTGACCACCGCGTCGAGGACGCCATCCCTGGGCGCGAGCATTTCTATCGCCGCGACCTCGATCCGCGGCGCTGGCTCAGAGTCGTCGTAGACTTCAACGATGAGCCAGCGTGGGTCGTGACTGCCCTAGTCCAGAACAACCAGCCACGAGGCTATAAGCAATGACAATCACCATCGCCGGCATCCCCTTCGACCACCACCACTACGACGAGCGCGGCGACGTGCTCTACCTCAACGCCGGCGAGCCACGCCCCGCCGCGCGCGGCCTGGAGACGCCTGACGGCCATGCAATCCACTACGACGAGTCCGGCGCCGTCATCGGCATCACGCTCCTCAACGTCCGCCGCACGCTCGAACGGGAGGGACAGCTCACGTTGAGCCTCCCAACCGAGCACCTGGCAGCCGACGAGCTGCAGCCGATCCTCGCCGCCGCCTGACCGGCCACAAGACGTTGCTCACACTGACGCAGGGCCGCTTGCTAGCCGAGCGCGGGGAGCCAGCTCCACCTCGACCCTGACCGGCGTCGGGCTCCACGCCCTTGTGCAGACGCTGGGGATCTGGGCTGGGTTTGGACACGTACGAGGGTTTGCCGACTGCATCCAAAGCACATCGGCACAGCTCGCGCTGGCTCATGGTAGGCTTCAAGAAGCACTTTCAAGAAGGTAACTCTTGAGCTAGATCCAAGGAGCGGACATGACGACACTAATCCCGACTGGCACATGCTGGTGCGGCTGCGGCAAGAAGACATCTCGTGGCGCGTTCTTTGCCGTAGGACACGATAAGCGCGCCGAGGCGGCCATCGTGAAGGTCGTATATGGCAGCGTCCCAGATCTGCTTGTCGCCCACGGATACGGACCCGGCGGCAAAAATGCCTCGCAAGACCTGGACGACTATCAGCATGGCAATGGCGAATATCTTTAGCCGGCCGACTGCCGATGGAGAACGCGAGGGGCCACATCCAGCGCCGAACTTGTCGGCGCGCAAACCACACGCTGATGGCTGCGCCAGCGATCAACGTCCGTTGACCGGCCACGCTTGGCGCTTAGCCGGGGGTCTGTCCGCATCAGGCACACCGGAGCGACCGTCGTGATGCCTGCTCCTGGCCGGAAGCTGCACCGAGATGCGGCTTGTCCTTAGTGGCTTTTTCGCGACTCGTGTTGCGCGTGAGGGTGCTGTGCCTTCAGCCGGTCGGTAGGCCCATCTGTGCGCGTAGCTGCAAGAGGCCGTTGCGGGGATCGAGGTAGCCCCGGTCGAGGGCTGTTTGTCTGATTGCGTCGACCACGATCTCTGATGCGTCACGCTCGACGAGGGGGCCGACAACGTCTACGGCGTATCTCCACATTTGGCCTGACTGCTGTTCGGTCACGCGGTGTGTCGCGGATGCCTGTCTAAGTCGCTCGCAGAGGGTCTCCCGTTGCTCCGGCCCTATGCCAGGCGACTCACCCATCTGGACAGGGCCGGCGAGTGCCACCGCGCGGACTTGGAGGAGCGGGTTGATTGACCAGCCCGGCTCCGGGGAGTCGGATTCCTGTAGATGGATCGGGAATACGACCAAACGTTGTGGGCGTCGTCGGCGAGCGGCAGTCTGGTCAAGACGAGCGATCCGCTGTCCGAGGTCGGCCAGAAACTCGTCCGCGCCGGCGCTTTCGATGACTGCCGCGCGCCGCAATCCTATGACTCTCTTCGCGGTCTCCGACAGCTCGTTATTATAGGATGCCCAGAAGACAGGGAAGGCGTGACGCGGGGCCGATTCAAGCGCGTTCATGAGTGCCGTGTCGTAGTCGGCCGACCACCCGATAGTGACGAGTCCGTACTCCTCGAAGATGCGCGCGAGCAGCGCCTTCCACTCAGGCGGGTAGTTCGCGAGCTCTTCGACCGTGTTGCGCGAGCCCAGCATCCTGTAATCACCGTGCAACTTGATCACTGTTGCGGGTGCGTGTGTGAGCGGCATCATGGTTTTCACCTGCTCCGGCGCGGCGACCACCTGCGGAACGACACCTACGTTGTCAAGCGCCCGCTCCATGAGCCGATCGAGGTTCGTAGTCAAAATCAAGCGCACTCGGCCGGTAGCCACGTGCTGCGCAAGCTCATTATGCGCCGCCGTGGGTTGCGATGACTCGAAATACCCCGCGAGCAAGCGTTGCCTGGCAGCTTCTGTCGACGCCAATCGCTCAACCAAAGTGTCATACCCAGGTTCGCCGCGCCCTTGCTGTTCCCACCACAGCTCCGGAACGTCATAAGAGCTACCGAGATCAACGCCCTCGGCAGCGGCAACCTTGCGGATGAGGTCTCGAACAACATCCCATGCTGTCGGCACGTTCGCCGCCCGTGACATCCCGCTACCAAGCAACACCGCGTAGGCTCCGGGCGCGGCTTGCATCCCCATCGCGAGGGCCACACGATTGTCTACTCCAGCCGTTGGGATCGGCAAAGCGATGCTGCCCACTTCATGGGCGGATGTATTCTCAGGAGCCATTGCGTCAGTTACGTGCCAAGGCGCCGACGCCTGCAGGAGGCTTCGGCGAAACTCGCCCGTGGTCCCGCTACTCGCCCTGCACCACGGTTGCGTTGCCGAATTGATCGAGCAACATCTGCTTGATCTCCAGCGCGGCACCGGCTGTGGCGGGATGGTTGGCGTTCGAGGGCAGCGTGCCGAGCCAGTCGAGGATGTCGCCGAGGTTCGCCCAGACTTCGGGCTCGCCCTGCTCGTTCTGCCGAAGCTCGTTCCTGATTGTCGCCATCGCTCGTTCCTTTCGTTTGAGTCTCGGGTCCCGCCGCTCAGCGCCTAGATCGATGGGCGGAACTACTCGTCCTCGTCGGACTCTACGTCTACCTCGACGCCGGGGTGGCGCTCTCTGAAGGCACCCACCATGCGCTTGACGGCCTCAACGGCTGCGTACCCCACCACGCCGTCTTTCGCCGCCGAACCGATTTCAATTGTGACGTGGACCACATCCTGTCCGACTCCGCGCCGCTCCAGAGGCGGAGGGAACTCTGCTTCGAGGCCAGCGTCAGAAAGCTGGCGTGACAGCATGTGCGCGCCTCGAATAGGCCCTGAATAGCGGACTCGGATCACGTCACCGGCTCCGTGCCGCCCACGATCAGTGACGCGTGTCGCGCGGTGGATCTGGGTCGGGCCTGTTGATCGTGTTTGAGTTGCGGATCTGGCCGTCAGATCGGTGGATCACGACCTCACCGCCACCTGGACGGTTCTGAAGGTGCTGGGTAGCAGCTGCCTGGGCCTCGGCCTGCGTGTTGTACAGGCTACCCGCACGCTCTGCCCCCTCAGCTTTGTCCGCCCACTGGCCGTCTGGCCTCTGCGTGACGTGCCTTCGCTGTCCTGACATTAGTCCTCCAAGAGATCGAACGTATGTACGTGGCAAACGATACCCGCTCCACCGGCGCAGCTACGCGCGGCAGATGCGACCCAGGTGGTCCTTGCGGTAGCGATCCCTGTACGTCTTGTTGCCGACCCGAGCGTTGACCTGTCCAGGCGAGGCAGGCTTACCGTCGCCTTTGAGGTAGAGCCCTCTCCGCTCGATCTCGTCAGCGAGCTCACGCGTGCTCATGCCAGCGGGCCTGTCGGCTAGCACCGCGTCGATGGCTTCGTGCAGCTTCATCGGCACATCCTACGGCTCCGAGGATTGCTACCAAATTGCTACCAAATCGGCTCTTAGGGGCCTGATAATCCTCGTCTCAGAGCCAAATCCAACGATGGGCGATACTGGGCTCGAACCAGTGACCTCCGCCTTGTCGAGGCGGCGCTCTCCCAGCTGAGCTAATCGCCCTGGGAACTCCAAAGCCTAGCAACGGCCCGCTACTCTTGGGTACCTCCCTGGCGACGTGGCGGAGTGGCTACGCAGCGGCCTGCAAAGCCGTCTACACCGGTTCGATTCCGGTCGTCGCCTCTGGAACCAGCTGGGCGGGATTCAAGTTAGTCTCCCCTGGCCTCGGCGCGCCCCACGAGCGCCGATAGTAGATACTGCTCGTTGGCGTCCGGGAAGGGCCGGGCGATGGTGGCGGCGGTCAGCTCGATGACGGCCCGCCCGCTGGCGAACTCGGCGCCCTCGACGTAGAGGGGCACGCGGACGTGCCTTCCGCGACGCGTCCTGAAGCTCAGCTGCATTGTCAGTCGCTGCGCGGTGCCCCGGTACGGCCCGACGCCCCTGTAGGTTGAGGGTGTCGTAGTCGGTAGCGGCTTCAGGGCTATCGGGCCGAGGTTCAACCGGCTGCGCCCCGCGGCGCTACGGCCCAGCAGCACTTGGTCGTAGTCGTGCGCGATGCAGTGAAGGGCGCGAGCGCTCGCGAGGATAGCAACGTATCGGTCGGCGCTCGCTTCGCTGGGCAGCACCGCGACCGTGGAGTACACCGACTCGTACTGCGCCCGACCGCGGTATCCGAAGATCGGTGAGTGGATGGCTGCCACGGCACGTACGGAGCGCAGCTCGCCGCTGCACCTGACGAACGCTTCCCAGTAACCGCGGTCGTGTGTGGGTCCTTCGGGGGCGATCTGCATCATGCCGGGAACGTCATATTCACGTAGGTTCACAGCGTGCGCGTATGCGGTTGCCTGCGCTCTGCTGGGCGGGAGACTGTTGCGGTGCCAGGTGGTGGCCGTAAGCGTCGCCAGGTT
>JBOGYA010000141.1:0-7250 GCA_050696515.1 Solirubrobacteraceae bacterium | reverse complement strand
CCTAGCTCCTGTCTCCGTGCTCGCACACGAAGATGTGGGTGTCGCCGACCTTGTGGGAGCCGCCACGCTGGTGCTCTCCCAGGCTGCTCTCGACGCCCTCACCGCGCGCGCGGGCGGGGGGTCGACGGGATCGAAGGAGGCCGCGGCGGCCGAGGCTCCGAAAGCCGCCGCTAAAGGCGCAGGTTCGAAGGCGCCTGTCGAAGGCGACTCGCCTGGGGGTGACGAGGTCTGATGGAGCACTCCCAGGTCATCATCCGCCCGGTCGTCTCGGAGAAGAGCTACGTCCTCTCCGCCGCCGGCCGCTACACCTTCCGCGTTCACCCCGACGCGCACAAGACGCTGATCCGCCAGGCGGTGGAATCGCTGTTCAACGTGCACGTCGTGGACGTGCGCACCCAGTCCGTCAAGTCCAAGCCCAAGCGCCGCGCCAACATCAGCGGGCGCACGCGCACGTGGAAGAAGGCGATCGTGCAGGTCCGCGAGGGTGAGAGCATCGCGATCTTCCGCAGCCTCGAGGGAGTTTAAGGCCGCCCGCCCACCACCATGCCAATTCGCAAACCCAAGCCCACCAGCCCCGGCCGGCGCTTCACCTCCTACCCCGACTTCGCCGAGGTCACCAAGAGCGAGCCCGAGAAGACGCTCGTCGAGGGCCTCAAGAAGAGCGGCGGTCGCAACGCCCGCGGGCGCAAGACCGCCCGCCACCGCGGCGGTGGCGCCAAGCGCCTGTACCGCCGGATCGACTTCAAGCGCCGCAAGGACGGAGTCCCCGCGAAGGTCGCCGCGATCGAGTACGACCCCAACCGCTCCTCCTACATCGCCCTGCTGCACTACCTCGACGGCGAGAAGCGCTACATCCTCGCCCCCCTCCGGTTGACTGTCGGCATGACCGTCTCCTCCGGCGATGAGGCCGACATCGCGGTCGGCAACTGCCTCCCGCTCGCGCGGATGCCCGTCGGCACCGTGATCCACAACGTCGAGCTGCACCCCGGCCGCGGTGGGCAGATGGCGCGCTCCGCCGGCGCCTCCGTGCAGCTGATGGCCAAGGACGGCGAGATGGCCACCCTGCGCCTGCCCTCCGGCGAGATGCGCCTCGTGCGCGCCGAATGCCGCGCCACCGTCGGCACGATCGGCAACTCCGACCACCAGAACGTCAAGATCGGCAAGGCCGGGCGCAAGCGCCACATGGGCGTACGTCCCCAGACGCGCGGCGTGGCGATGAACCCCGTCGACCACCCGCACGGAGGCGGCGAGGGCTCCACCACCGCCGGTCGCCACCCCGTCACCCCCTGGGGGGTGCCCACTTTGGGGTACCGCACCCGCAAGAAGAACAAGCCCTCCGACCGCTACATAGTGCGCGGCCGCAGGCGCGGGAAGGGCAAGGGCCGCTGATGAGCCGTTCCAGCAAGAAGGGGCCGTGGGTAGAAGAGCGGTTGATGAAGCGCATCGAAGCGCTCAACACCGAGAACCGCAAACAGATGATCCGCACCTGGTCGCGCGCCTCCACGATCTTCCCTGACATGGTCGGCCACACGATCGCCGTCCACGACGGCAAGAAGCACATCCCCGTGTTCGTCTCCGAGTCGATGGTCGGGCACAAGCTGGGAGAGTTTGCTCCCACCCGCCACTTCCGCGGGCACGCGGGATCGGGCAAGGTCCGATGAGCGCCGAGGAGGAGAAAGAGGAGACGGCGGGGGAGACCCACGCCGAGCCGGCTGCCGAGAAACCGGCTGCCAAACCCGCGGCGGGCAAAAAACCCGCTAGGAAAAAAGCTACGGCCAAGGCTGAGGAGCCCGCGGCGGAAGGCGGGGAGCCCGCCGCGAAGGAAGAGGAGGAGCCCGCGGCGAAGAAACCCGCCAAAGCGAAAGCAGCCAAAGCGAAAACGGCTAAAGCGAAAGCCGCCAAGCCGGATGTGGGTGCCGAGGAGAAGTCGTCCGCCGCCAAGGAGGAGCTGGCCGCCGAGGAGGCGCCCACGTCGGTGGCGCGCGAGGCCACGCCGGCGCAGCGGCGCGCAGCTGTGTCCGCGCGGGCGCGCTACGTGCGGACCTCCGCGCGCAAGGCGCGCATGGTGTGTGGGCACCTGCGAGGCAAGTCCGTGCAGGAGGCACGCGCTATCCTCGCCTTCACGCCTCGCGACGCGGCGCGCGACTGGAGCAAGCTGCTCGAGTCCGCGGTGGCCAACGCGGAGAACAACCACGAACTGCTCGAGGACGATCTCGTCGTCCGCGAGGCCTACGCCGACGAGGGGCCCACGATCAAGCGCTTCCGGGCGCGCGCCATGGGCAGGGCGACGCCGATCCGCAAGCGCACCAGCCACCTCACGATCACGCTGACCCCGCGGTCGTAGAGGACCACGTAAGCCCGCCACCGACGCCCCGCCGAGCACCCAACCACAAGCGAATCGCCTACCACAGAGCCCCAAACGACACCGAACTTGGAATAGAGAGAGAAGAAGAGACGATGGGACAGAAGGTTCACCCAGAGGCCATGCGCGTGGGCTACATCCACGACTGGAAGTCCAACTGGTTCAACGAGCGCAACTTCGCCGAGTACCTTGCGGAGGACATCAGCGTGCGCAAGCACATCACCGACCGCCTCGCCCACGCGGGTCTCTCCGACATCACGATCCGCAAGGACGCCGGTGAACTGGAGGTCAACATCCACACCGCGCGCCCCGGCATCGTGATCGGCAAGTCCGGTACCGAAGTGGACGCCCTGCGGCGCGACCTGCACCGCATGACCTCCAAGCAGATCAAGGTCAACATCCTCGAGATCAAGCGCCCCGAGCTCGACGCGAAGCTCGTCGCGCAGTCGATCGCCGAGCAGCTCCAGAACCGTGTCGCCTTCCGTCGCGCGATGAAGCGCGCGCTCACCTCCGCGATGCGCTCCGGGGCCAAGGGCGTCAAGGTGCAGGTCGCCGGGCGCCTCGGCGGCGCGGAGATGGCGCGCACCGAGAGCTACTCCGACGGGCGCGTGCCCCTGCACACGATGCGCGCCGACATCGACTACGGCTTCTACGAGGCCGCCACCACGTTCGGGCGCATCGGCGTGAAGTGTTGGGTCAACAAGGGCGAGATCATGCCCGAGGGCTACACCGGCGCGGACCTCACCGACATGACCGCTCCGCCCCCCCCGAGCGACGGTCGCGACGGTCGCGGTGGGCGGGATGGTCGCGAGGGACGCGGTCGGGGCCGTGGCGGCGGTCCCGGTGGCGGAGGTCGTGGGCGTGGCCCGGGCGGTCCGGGGGGCGGCCGTGGGTCGGGTGGGTCCGGAGGGGCGGGCGGGTCCGGATCTGGACGTGGCCCGGGCGGTCCTGGCGGTGGGCGTGGGCCTGGCGGCGGTGGCGGCGGACGTGGACCGGGAGGTCCGGGTGGTGGACGCGGATTCGGCGGCTCCGGCGGTGGGCGTGGCCCGGGCGGCGGCGGTCGTGGACCCGGGGGTCCTGGCGGTGGGCGTGGGCCGGGCGGCGGCAATCGCAGTCCCGAGGTGACGCGTTGATGCTCTCGCCCAAGCGCGTCAAGCACCGCAAGCAGCACCGCGGCCGTCGCGGCGGAGTGTCGCGTGGCCAGGTGAAGGTCCAGTTCGGCGAGTACGGCCTGAAGTCGCTCGAGCAGGGTTGGCTCACCAACCGCCAGATCGAGGCTGCGCGTATCGCGATGACGCGCAAGATCAAGCGCGGCGGCAAGGTGTGGATCAACGTCTTTCCCGACAAGCCCGTCACCAAGAAGCCCGCCGAGACCCGCATGGGCTCCGGCAAGGGCTCCCCCGAGGGCTGGGTCGCGGTGGTCAAGCCCGGGCGCGTGATGTTCGAGCTCGCCGGGGTTCCCGAGCCGCTCGCCCGCGACGCGATCCGCCTCGCCGCGCACAAGCTTCCCGTCAAGTCCAAGTTCGTGATGCGCGAGGACTGAGGCGACGATGAAGGCCAAGGAGATGCGCGACATGCCCGACGACGAGCTGGAGGAGCAGATCGTCACGCTGCGCAAGGACCTCTTCGGGCTGCGCTTCGCGAACGCCACTGGCGAGCTCGAGAACACCGCCGGTGTGGCTCGCGCGCGGCGCGCGCTCGCGCGAGCGCTGACCGTCCAGCGGGAGCGGGAGCTCTCCGTATAGCCGCCAAGGCTGAGCGATTTCCACCAGACACGACTACACAAGACCTATCCAAACCAGAACGACAAGACATGGCTGACGAACAGAGCAACGAGACCCCAGACACCCCAGAGGCACCCGAGGAGACCGCTGCTGCGGCGGCTGAGGCTCCCGCGGAGGCCGAGGCTCCCGCGGAGCGGACGGACTCCGACCCCGCGGCTGAGACCCCCGAGATGCCGGTCGCGCAGGCTGCTGGGCGGCCGGACTCGGATCTCGCCGCGCAGCTTCCCCCCAAGGAGCGCCGGCGCAAGGCTCGCTCGACGCACACCGGCACCGTGCGCGCGCCGCGCACGCCCGAGGAGCGCCACGCCGAGCGCCAGGAGGTGCGCCGGGCCAAGGCGGTGAAGCGCCGCGCGCGACGCTCCCAAGAACGCGTCAAACGCACCGAGCGCCGCGCTTCGGCTCCGGCCCCACAGGCGCTCGCTCCCGTGCACCCTCCCACCGAGGGCGCCCGTCGCGTGCGCCAGGGGATCGTGGTCTCCAACAAGGCCGACAAAACGATCACGGTGCGCATCGATGTGGCCCGGCGCCACCGCCGCTACGAGAAGATCGTGCGCAGCTCCAGCACCCTGCATGCGCACGACGAGAACAACGAGGCGCACGAGGGCGACGTCGTGCGCGTGGTTGAGAGCCGCCCCCTGTCGCGCACGAAGCGCTGGCGGCTCGTGGACGTACTGGAGCGCGCACGATGATCCAGAACGAGACAAGGCTGCGCGTGGCCGACAACACTGGGGCACGCGAGATCCTCTGCATCCGCGTCAAGGGCGGCTCCCGGCGCCGCTACGCCCACGTGGGCGACGTGATCACCGCCACCGTCAAGCAGGCCAACCCGCATGGGACCGTCAAAAAGGGCGACGTGGTCACCGCCGTGGTGGTACGCACCAAGAAGCCCTTCGGCCGCGAGGACGGCACCTACATCGCATTCGACGAGAACGCCGCGGTGATCATCGACGAGCAGAACAACCCCCGTGGCACTCGCGTGTTCGGCCCGGTCGCGCGGGAACTGCGCGAGCGCAACTTCATGAAGATCGTGTCCCTCGCCCCCGAGGTGATCTAGTGGCTCCTCCTGCGCACATGCACCGACTAACGCACATGCACCTCCTTACCCACAGGGTGGGCCACTGATGGCGCGGGCTCGAGCGCAGACAGGCGGATCGTCCGCGCGCGGGTCGCGCACGCGCGCGAAGTCCTCGGGCGGGAAACAGACCGGCGGGAAGTCCTCCGGCGGGCAGGCGAAGAAGCCGCGGCGCACGCTGCGGGTCCGCTCTGGCGACCGCGTGCAGGTGATGGCGGGCAAGGATCGCGGCAAGAGCGGCCGCGTGCTGCGCGTGGACCCCGGCAAGGAGCGCGTGTTCGTGGAGGGGCTGAACATGGTCAAGAAGCACACCCGCCCGCAGCAGGTACCCAGCGCCGGCGCCTTCGGAGGCCGTTCCACCGCCGTGGGCGGCGGCGTGATCGAGCTCGAGGGCCCGATCCACGTTTCCAACGTGATGCTCCTGGACCCCAAAGGCGCCAAGCCCACGCGCGTGGGCGTCGAGCGGGAGAACGGCAAGCCCTACCGCATTGCCCGGCGCTCGGGCGCGAGGATCGACTGAGATGGCTGCTCCTGCAAAGTCCATGACCGTGGAGGTGGCCGGCCGATGAGCGCCGTGGCTCCCCCCGCGCGTCTGAAGACCCGCTACATGGAGGAGATCCGCCCGCGGCTGATCTCCCGCTTCGGCTACACCTCCTCGATGCAGACCCCGAGGATCGAGAAGGTCACCCTCAACATGGGCGTCGGCGACGCCAAGCAGGACTCCAAGGCGCTGAAGGCCGCCCAGGACCAGCTCGCCACGATCGCCGGCCAGCAGCCGAGCGTGCGCCGCGCGCGGAAGTCGATCGCCGCGTTCAAATTGCGCGAGGGGATGCCCGTGGGCGTGGCCGTGACCCTGCGCGGGGACCGCTGCTACGAGTTCCTCGACCGGCTCATCTCGATCGCGATTCCCCGTATCCGTGACTTCCGCGGCCTCTACTCCCGCTCCTTCGACGGTCGCGGCAACTACTCGATGGGGGTCCGCGAACAGATCATCTTCCCCGAGATCGACTACGACGCGATCGACCACGTACGGGGCCTCGACATCACGATCACCACCTCCGCCCGCACCGACGTGGAGGCGTTCGCGCTGCTCTCCGCGCTCGGGATGCCCTTCTCCACCTACGGCCGGCCCGCGGAGTTCGACGAGGCTGGCGCCGACCCCTCGACCACGGACCCGACGGAGACCACCGACCAGGAGAGCACTGACTGATGGCCAAGACCTCGCTGCGCGTCAAGCAGGCGCGCCCGCCGAAGTTCAAGACGCGCGCCTATACTCGCTGCAACCGCTGCGGGCGTCCCAAGGCGGTGTACCGCAAGTTCGGGCTCTGCCGCATCTGCCTGCGCGAGCTCGCCCACAACGGCCAGATCCCCGGGATGACCAAGTCCTCCTGGTAGGGGGCGTGGTACATGTATCTTTTTTTGAACCTTGTCCCACCATTGTTATACAAACTTTGAAAAGTTATATATACCTCCCAGCCCCTAATACTATTGTGATACAGACCCTCGACCTCTGACCTGACCCTTGCCATGTCTATGACCGACCCGATAGCCGACTTCCTCACGCGCATCCGCAATGCGATCCACGCCGCGCACGAGACGGTGCAGATCCCTGCCTCCAAGCTCAAGGCGGAGCTCGCGCGGATCCTCGCCGAGCAGGGCTACATCGAGGGCTGGTCGGTGGCCCCCGCGCCCGACGGCGGCGCGGGCCAGGTGATCGAGATCCGCCTCAAGTACACAGACGACCGCCGCTCGGCGATCTCGGGTCTCAGACGCGTCTCCAGGCCCGGCCAGCGCACCTACGTGCAGGCCGGCGGCATTCCCAAGGTGCAGGGCGGGATGGGCACCTCGATCGTCTCGACGTCCCACGGCGTGATGACCGGCCACGACGCGCGCGCCGAGGGCGTCGGCGGCGAGGTCCTCGCCCAGGTTTGGTGATCGAGATGCCCCAGCCCCTAGTAATCGAGATGGCTCGCTCCCGACCCCCGCGCCCCCGAAGCGGCAAGTAGGCCGATGTCCAGGATCGGAAGACAGC
>JBOGYA010000140.1:0-7331 GCA_050696515.1 Solirubrobacteraceae bacterium | reverse complement strand
ACCGCCCCCGACGCCGTCACCGCGAGCTAAAGGACCACCCGTGGAAGCCGCCAGCATCGCCCATCACGACGACGCCCACGCCGAGCACCACGGCCCGATCGAGGCCAACCGCTCATCGCGAGTGGACCCGCCGACGCTCGGGATGCTGCTTTTCATCATCTCCGAGATCATGATCTTCGGGGCCTTCTTCACCGCCTACTTCTTCATCCGCGTCGCCTCGGGCGACCCGTGGCCCGCGCACGGCACCAAACTGCCGGTAGAGGTCGCGGGCGTGAACACGCTGATCCTAGTGTCCTCGTCGTTCACCATGCACTGGGCGCAGGAGTCGATCAAGAAAGGCAACCGCTTCGGGCTGAAGGCCGGGATGCTCACCACGTTCCTGCTCGGCAGCACGTTCCTGTTCATCCAGATCAACGAGTACGCCAACATCGGCTTCGCCCCCCAGGACCACGCCCAGCAGACGATCTTCTACTCGCTCACCGGCCTGCACGGGGCGCACGTGACGGTCGGGCTGATCCTGCTGTTGATCGTCACGGTGAGGGCCTTCCGCGGGCACTTCTCCCCCGAGTCCCACCGCGGCGTCGAGGTGCCCGGCATCTACTGGCACTTCGTGGACATCATGTGGATCGTCGTGTATACGACGGTCTACGTTCTCTGAGAATGTTGAACCCGCTGCGCTCCGAGGGCGAGGCGTTCCGCCTTCTGACTTACGTGATCGTCGCGTTCGCGGTCATCATCGCGCTTATCCTGATCCTGCGCGCGATCTTCTCCTGAGGGCCGTGGGCACTGCGCATGCCGGCGTCCTCGGTCGCTCGCGTGCATAGCACGCCACGCTCCCTGCGTCCTTGGCCTGCTTGGCCCACAACCCTCAGGAAGCGGGTGGAATCATTTGACGGTCAGAGTGCCCATCATCCCCGCCGCGCGGTGGCCGGGGACCTGGCAGAAGAAGGTGTAGGTGCCGGGCTTGAGCGTGACCGAGAACGAGGCGGTGCCCTTGGACTGCAGGGGGGTCGCGCCCAGCACGGGACCGCTGGTGCCCGACTGGATCGCGAGGTTGTGGGTCACCCCGGACATGTTCTTCATCGAGAACGTCACCTGGCCGGCGGTGGCGGTCGCCTTGCTGGCGGTGTAGGCGAGCTGCCCGTTGGGGGCGGCTTCCAGTTCGAGCTTGCCGGCCTGCTCGACCGCCGGCTTGCCCGAGCCCACGGGGGCGACAGCGCTGGCCAACAGGCCGGTGTCGCCACCGGGCCTGTCCGCGGCGTAGGCGACGTAGGAGGCGATGTCCTTCAGCTCAGACCCACTCGCGAGGCCCTTGGGCATCACGTTTTCGGGGTTGGGGTATTCGACCTGGTACTGCACGACGCTACGGATCGCGCTGCGTCCAAGTCCTTCCGCGATGCTGTGGCTGAGCACCACATCGAGGTCGGGACCGACGGTGCCCTTCGTGTCCGCCCTCGCGAGCATGTGGCAGGCTCCGCACTTGGCTACGAACTGCTGCTTGCCCAGGATCAAGTTGGCGTTCTCGCCATGCTTGATCGCGCCGCAGCCGCCCACCACGAGCAGCATCGCGCTCGCCGCAAGCAACGTCCCCAAGTTTCGCAGCTCCCTCACCGGCGAGAACTCTATCCAACGGCGCGGGCGGCGGAGGCGTCTGCATCCACGCTCCCCCGCGGGCTGCGGTAGAGTCCGCGCGATGAGCGTGCAGCAGCGGTATCGACTGCGCAATCCGGCGAGCGGACGAGAGATCGTCTTGGAGGCGCAGCCGGGCGAGATCTACCTCGACCGGGAGTCGGGCGAGTCGCTGGAGGTCGTGGGCAAGCTGCTGCCCCTCGCGCCCTCCACCTCGCGGCTTCCCTGGGCTGTGGAGAACCTGCGCTTCTGCCCCTGGTGCGACCAGCTCGCCCAGAAGGACCTGAACGACTGCCCAACCTGCGGCCGGCGGATGGGGCCACTGGGCTCGTGACCGCGCGCCGGTCGGCCGCGGCGGCCTGCGCGAGTGCCGCCATGCTCTTGGCGCCCCTCGCGCTGGGGGCCTGTGGCGGCGGCGGCAACGCTGCTGACGTGGTGCCCCACAACACGCCGGAAATCACCCCTCCGAGCAGCACACAGGCGGAAAGCGAAGCGACGAGCACCACGTCCACCGCGACGACCACCTCCACGACCTCCACGACCGGCTCCAAAGCCTCGACGGGCTCTGGCAGCTCAAGCGAAGAAAGCTCGAGCGAACAGTCTGGGGGCGCCAGCAGCGAAGAACCGAGCTCGGGCGGCAGCTCGGCAGAAGCAACCTCCTCCCCCTCCTCGGAAGCGAGCTCCGGCGCCAGCGGCGGCACCGGCGAAAGCGGCGCTGCGGGACCCTCTGGCGGCAGCGGCAGCGGCGAATCGTCTTCGAGCAGCCCCACGGGCGGCGCCAAACCGTAGGCGCGCCGTCAGGGTGTAGAGATCAGCGTGGCGCTGTAGGTGAGGCGCGCCTGCCGGTAGAGGCAGAAGTACTGCACGGTCGCTCCGGTCTGCTGCGTGGACTGAGCGCTGGTGCTCGAGCACTGGTTGCGGGGCCGGCTTGCCCGCCAGGAGGTTTCGTTGGTGAAGCCCAGCGCGAGCGCCGGCGCCCAGGTGGGGACGGTGAGCGCGATCAGGTCGCCCTTCTTGACCTGGATCGTGGTGGCGAGGGGGAATTGGGCGGTCTTGCCGAAGTAGGGCGTCAGCTGCACCACCGGGCCCTGCCCCACGAGCTTGTAAGCGAGGTTCGGCTTGCGCTGGGGCCGCAGGACCGCGATCGCGGCCGACGGGGGCCCGCCCTCGTTGGTGTTGAAGAACTTGACCTGGGTGGTGCTGGGCTTGCCGAGCGCGATCGTCCACGCCACGACCGTCCCTTCACGGGGCGCGGTGACCAGGTCGCGGGTGCTCCCCACCTTCACCTGGAAGCCCGTGGTGCGAGTCACCGCCAGGCACGAGCTGGGGCAGCTCGGCGTGGTGGGAGGCGTCGTTTCGGGGATCACCCCCACTTCGGAGAGCTTCGCGAGCGAGCCGGTGGGCAGCACCAGCGTCAGGCCGATGCCTGCCAGGAGCGCTGTGGTCAGTGTGCGTCGCATAGGGGCATGAACACGCAGGAAGGAGTTATGTAGCGGTTCGCTGCGCGCGGGCAAGTTCCTGCGCGGCGGCCGCGATCTCCTGCGCGTCTCCGACGGCGGGAGTCCATGGCAGACGCAGCGGGTCATCGGCGTAGCGCGGGATCACGTGGAGGTGGAAGTGGAAGACAGTCTGCCACGCGGCGGCGCCGCAGGAGTTGAGCAGGTTGACCCCCGCCGCCCCCAGCCGCTCGCTCATCCGTCCCGCCAAACGCTGGGCCGCGACCATGCTCGCGCGCAGGTCCTCAGGATCGACGCTCAACAGGTCGCGCGTGTGGCGGCGTGGCACCACCAGGGCGTGGCCGCGGGTGGCGGGGTTGATGTCCATGAAGGCGACGGTGCGCTCGTCCTCGTCGACGATCGTCGCGGGCAGCTCGCGAGCGACGATCTTGCAGAAGATGCAGTCCGGGTCGGTCACTCTGGCCATCCTACCCTGCGCGCTCGCGCGCGTAAGCGAGGGCGTCCTCGCGCGTGGAGACCTCCCCCGCGTACTGCGCCTCGAGCAGCGCCTCGAGCAGCTCACCCAGGCGCGGGCCCTCGGGAACGCCGAGCTCGCTCGCCAGCTCGTCCCCGCGCAGCAGCGGTTGTGGAGAGCCCTCAGCACGCCACCTGATGGCGTCTCCGAGCATTCTGCGCGCGAGGCGCAGATGAGCGTCGATCGACTCCTGGGCTCGCTCTCCACGGGTGGCGAGGCGATCGGCGACGGACAGTAGGGTGACGTCGACCTCCACGGGCTCGCAGGCGCGCAGGTAGGCGAACACGCTCCGCCGGGCCAGTGGTTGAGGGTCGTGCACCAGAAAGCCCAGTCGCAGGTGGTGGCGCACGAGCGCCGCCACGTATGCCCGCAACCGCCCGCTCACGCGCAACCTACCGAGCGCTTCACCGGCCACCTGCGCCCCCAGGGCGTCGTGCCCGATGAACGTGACGCGCCCGTCCGTAGGGCGCACCTCGCGAGTGAGCGGCTTGGCGGCGTCGTGTAGCAGCGCCCCCCAACGCAGCGCCCCCCCACGGGTCAGCCCGTCGGCGAGGGGCTCGGCGAGCAGCGCAGCGAGTGTAGAGGTGTACCGGCCGAGCTGGGCGGGGTCGGTCTGCTCCTCTCCGGCGAGGAGCGCGGCGAGGGGGGAGGCGCCACGCTCACATGCGGTTGTGAGCTCGATCGTGCGGGCGAGTACCTCCAGCGTGTGGCCGTAGACGTCCAGGTGGTGGTAGCGGCTCTGCTGCACCCCCCGCGTGGCGTGCAGCTCGGGCAGCACGACTGGAGTGGCGCCCACCTCGCCCATCAGCTCCACGCCGTGCACCGCGCGGGGAGTGCCGAGGATGCGGCGCAGCTCCACGAAGACGCGCTCGCCGGCGACGGCGCGCAGCCCCGGCGCGTGCGTGAGCGCCTGTGCGCGCGTGGGGGCGTCGGGCTCGAAGTCGAGCTCCACCGCGAGCCGCACGAGGCGCAGCACCCGCAGCGGATCGTCGGCGAACGCTCGCGGCGCGACCGCGCGCAGCCGCCGGTGTGCGAGATCCTCGACGCCCCCCCACGGGTCGATCGTCTCGCCAGTGCCGCCACCGGGCTCGCCGAGCCGCTCGGCGATCGCGTTGACGGTGAAGTCGCGCAACCCAAGGTCATCCTCGAGCGTCGCGCCGCGCAGCCGCTCCACGTCAACCTGCCAGGCGCCGTCACGGGCGACGACCCGCCAACCCCCGTACTCCTCGGAGAGCGCGAACGCCGTGGCCCCGCCGATCGGAGATCGCCCAGCGGCGCGAGCGAGCGCGCGAGCGGCCTCGCGGGGCTCGCCGTCGAGCACCACATCGAGATCGGCGGGGCCCAATGATTGGGACCCGCCCACCCCGCCCACCCCGCTGGGCATCGGCTCGCTAGCCGCAACGGGGATGCTGGCCGAAACGGGGATGCGAGCCGAAGGCGAGTGTCCCCTGGCTTCCGTCGCAGCGGCGCGCAGCAGGCGGTCACGGACCGCTCCGCCCACCAGCCACGCGCGCTGGCCGGCGAGCGTGGAGCGGATCAGCTCGAGGGGGTCATCCGTCGCCGGCAAGTTGCGCCACCCCGTCGTCGCTGTGGTGCACGCGGGCGACCCGTGCGGTGAGCCCACAGGTGATCTCGTAGTTGATCGTGCGCAGGCGCTGCGCGATCTCCTCGGCGGTGATCCGCTCGGCGCCCTGGTGGCCGATCAGGATGGCGGGCTGGTCGAGCAGCGCGAGCGCGATCGGGTCGGGGCCGAGGTCGACGGCGACGGAGTCCATGCTGACGGTGCCCACCAGGGGGTGGCGGCGCCCGGCGATCAGCGCCTCAGCGGCGCCCGAGAGCCCCCGCCGCCAGCCATCGCCGTAGCCGATCGGCAGCAGGCCGAGGTGGGTGTCGGCGGCGGCGACGAAGCGCCGGCCGTAGCCGGTGCTCTCGCCGGCGCGACAGTGCTTGACGGCGGCCACGTAGGAGCTCAGCTCCAGGGCCGGCTCGAGGCCGCGGGCGAGGGGGTCCTCGCCGAAGGGGTCCATGCCGTAGATGGCGATCCCGCAGCGCACCATGTCGAAGTGCGCGGCGGGGTCCCGCAGCACGGCGGCGCTGTTGGCGGCGTGCACGATCACGCCGGGGTGCTCCCGCTTGACGGCCTGTGCCCAACCGGCGAAGCGCTGCAGCTGCTCCTCGAAGAACGAGTCCTCGCGCTCGTCGGCGGTGGCGAAGTGGGTCATGACCCCCACCAGCTCCACGCACGGGTCGGCCGCGGCGGCGGCCACCACCCGGGAGGCGCGCTCGGGGTCGCGCACGCCGAAGCGGCCCATCCCGGTGTCGAGCTTGACGTGCACGCGGGCGGTCTTACCCATGTCCTTCGCGAGCTCGCCGGCGAGTCCGACGAGGTCCTCCTGCCAGGCGACGACTTCCATGTCGAGGAACACCGCCTCCTCGACCTCCACCGGGCGCAGCGGCCCGAGCACGAGCAGGCGGGACTGCATCTCGTCGACGAGCTCGCGCGCCTCGGCGACGCTTGCGACCGCCAGCCAAGTGGCCCCCCCGGCGAGCGCCGCACGGGCGCTCTCGAGGAGCCCGTGGCCGTAGCCCTTGGCCTTGACGACGGCGCATAGCCGGACGCCCTCGCGCAGCTCCGCGCCCAGGCGCCGGCAGTTGCGCTCGATCGCGGCGAGGTTGACGCGCGCAACAGCGCGATCGACACTCATGGCGCCCCCGCTCGGGATCGCATGGCGAAGTGCTCGATATTCACAGCCGCCTCCTTCCTGCGCGCGAGCGCGCGATCGACGTTCATGGCTGCCCCGCTCCGGTACGCGCAGCGGGCAGCGCGGCAATTACATCAGTGGCGATCACGCCCTCCGCGGCGCCCACCGCGCGCGCGGCGGCGCGGCCCGCCGCGGCGTGCAGCCAGACGCCCGCGGCAGCGGCCACAAACTGGTCCAGGCCCTGGGCGAGCAGGGCCGCGATCACCCCCGTGAGGA
Organism: Solirubrobacteraceae bacterium; assembly: GCA_050696515.1. Taxonomy (GTDB): domain Bacteria; phylum Actinomycetota; class Thermoleophilia; order Solirubrobacterales; family Solirubrobacteraceae; genus Palsa-744. Next base: position 753 of record JBOGYA010000140.1, on the reverse strand, counting down.
CATCCCCGGTGCCGGCGGTGGCGAGCGCGGGGGAGGCGCCAGGGCTGACGGCCACCACACCGGAGCCGGAGGGGTCCGCGATCAGGGTGTCGTCGCCCTTGAGCACCACGACCGCCTGGGCGAGCGCGGCGGCGGCGCGGACGTGGCGCAGGCGCTCGCGCTCGATCTCCTCGCTCGGCAGCTCCAGCAGCCGCCCGAGCTCGCCGGCGTGGGGGGTGAGCACGGTGGGGGCCTCCCGCTGGGCGAGCTCCTGCAAGCGCCCGGCGTGCGCGTTCAGGCCGTCGGCGTCGATCACTGTCGCCACGGGAGCCCGCGCGGCGAGCTCACGGGCGAACGCGAACGCCCCGGGGGCGCGCCCGAGGCCGGGCCCGAGTGCGAGCGCGCTCCCTACCCAGCGGACATACGGCCCGGAGGGCCGGGTCGGGACCAACGTCGGACTGTTTGCCCGTGCCCCCGAGCTCCGCGAGGCGGCGTCGAGCGCCTCCTCGACGCCCGCGGCGCTGAGGGAGCCGTCATCGTCGGGCAGCCCGCGGGTCATCAGCTCCGGTGGGCCTGTGGCGACTGTCTCCTGCAGAGTGCTGGGTACGCAGGCGGTGACGTAGCCGGCGCCGGCTCGTTGGGCAGCGTACGCGGCCATCCGCGGCGCGCCGGTGAGGCCGCGGCAGCCGCCGACCACGACCACGTGGCCGCTCGAGAACTTGGTCGAGGTGCCGCCGCGGCGCTGGAGCAGCGCGAGCACGGAGGCGTCAATCA
>JBOGYA010000139.1:0-7332 GCA_050696515.1 Solirubrobacteraceae bacterium | reverse complement strand
ATTTCGCCCCGGCCCCGGCCGCGGCGCTGGCGCCGGAAAACCCGAACAACTCCTCCGCCCCCGCGGAAGGATCGACCTCGCCCTCCGAAGGGGAAAAGGAAAGCGAAAAGGAAGGCGAAGCGGGGAGGGAAGGGGCAAACGAAGGGGAAGCCCCGCCCGGGAAACACCACCACCGCCAGTAGGTAGTCCACCGGCATCCGGGTCACTCCGAGGCCGTCCCCGCGGGGGCGGCCTCGGCCCAGAGGGTGGCGCCGCCGGCGGGAGGCCGCCTAGAGAGTGGCGCAGCCGGACCGGCGAGCCGGGCGGACCGGCGAGCCGGGGCGGGCGGGATCGACTTCCTCGGTTGCTCTGCTCCGCTCAGGCCATGACCGCCCGCGCCTGCAGGTGCGCCCCCACCTTGCGCTTGACCCGCTGCAGGGCGTTGTCGACGGTCTTCGTGTCGCACGCCAACCGCGCGCCCACCTGCTCGTAGGAGCAGCCATCCAGGTAGAGCGAGAGCACACGGCTCTCGAGCTCCGAGAGGGCCGTCGAGAGGCAGCCCACCAGCGAGCGCAGCTCCTCGGAGGAGATCACCTGGTTGGCGGGGTCGTGCACCGATGGGCCGGGGAGCATCTGATCGAGGGTGGGCACGTCATCGCCGCTCGCGGCGGGGGTCGAGGAGAACGAGACGTACTGGTTCAGCGGCGTGTGCTTGTTGCGGGTCGCGGTCTTCACCGCGGTGATGATCTGGCGGGTGATGCACAGCTCGGCGAAGTTGCGGAAGCTCGACTCGCGGTCGGTGCGAAAGTCGCGGATCGCCTTGTAGAGGCCGACCAAGCCCTCCTGGATGAGGTCGTCGGAGTCCCCCCCCGCGAGGAAGTAGGAGGAGGCCTTCAGGCGTACGAAGCCGTGGTAGCGGCGCACCAGGCGATCGTATGCCGTGCGGTCGCCTTGCTTGGCCAAGGCGATCAGGAAGCCATCATCGACCTTGACCTCAGATTGAGGGTAACTGGAGATACGTGCCACGAGCAGGTCCTCTCTCGGGCCAGGCAGCCCGAATCGCTCAGTGGCGCACTCCTCCCCCGGCGCCAACGACTATGGAATTACTACGGGGTCAAGCTTAGGTGCAGCGTTATGGGCGCGAGGTTCGCACAGTTATGAAGCGTTGTCAAGGGCACGGCGGCGATTTTGCAAGATCTCGTACATGATCGCCGCCGCCGCCGCGCTCACCCCGAGCGACTCGATCCGCCCCAGCAGCGGTAGGGCGATCAACTCGTCGCACACGCTCGCCACCCGCGGGCGCAGGCCCCGGCCCTCGCTGCCGAGCGCCAGCACCACCCCGCCGCGGTAGTCCGGCCGGTCGTAGGGCACCGATCGCCCGCCGGCGCTGGCGCCATAGGACCAGCACCCCGCGTCGCGCGCCTGCGCGAGGAAGTCGGCGAGGTTGCGCACCCTCGCGACGCGCAGGTGCTCGACCGCACCCGCGGAAGCCTTGCAGACCGCGGGTGTGACCTCGGCGGAGCGCCGCTCGGGGATCACTACCCCGGTGACCCCCACGCACTCGGCGGTGCGGCAGATCGCGCCGAGGTTCTGCGGGTCCTGCACCTGGTCGAGCGCGACGATCAGGGCTTCCCCTCCCGCGCTCGACCCCCCGGCGCTTGGCCCCTTGGCGGTCTGCCCGACGGCGGTAGGCCCCCCGGCGGTCGGCTTGTCGGTTGACTCTCCGGCGGTCGGCCTCCCAGCATCGCGGCGCACGAGCAGCTCCTCGGCGGAGACGTAGGGATAGCCACCGGCGCGCGCGCAGATGCCCTGGTGGGCGGCGGAGCCACAGCGCCCCTCGATCTCCTCAACTGTGGCAGTCCGCACAGCGACCCCCTCAAGCCATGGCTCGCGGGCGGCGCCCACGGTGCCCCAAACCTCACCGACCGTGTGGGCGCGACGACCACGCAGCGCCTCCATGACGGGGTTGCGGCCGTAGAGGATCACGGCTCGGCGACGAAGATCAGCTCGGAACCCTCGGGGGCATCCCGGATCTCATATTTGCGGGCTCGCAGCTCATCACGGATCCTGTCGGCGGTGACGAAGTCACGCGCATCGCGCGCGCGGTCTCGTGCTTTCAGCAGTTGGGTCGCCTCGGGGTCTATTGCAGCGAGGTTCCCAACTACTCCGAGGGGTGTCAGCTCCCGCAAACCGAGCAAGGCGAGCATCTCGCGGAGATCGCCGTCTCCGACGCCGGTGCGCCGGTTGGACTCGCGCACCCACTCGAACAGCGAGGCAAGCGCCTTCGGCGTGTTGAAGTCATCGGCGAGCGCGTCGAAGAAAGCCTCCTTGTGATGGCCCATGTCGGTGGGGCTCGGCTTGCCCTCGGACAGTCGTCGTAGCGCATCGCGAATCCGGTACACCCGGCGATCGGCGTCGTCGAGCTCCGCTGGCGAGAACGCCAGCGGCTGGCGGTAGTGCCCGCCGATCAGGTACATGACCACTGCATCGCGCCCCCACTGTTCGACCACCTCGTGCAGCAGCGCAATGTTGCCGACCGACTTGGCCATCTTTTCCCCGGTGAACTGGATCATGCCGTTGTGCATCCAGATTCGGGCCAACTCCTGGCCACGGGCAGCGCGCGTCTGGGCGGCCTCGTTCTCGTGGTGGGGGAAGACCAGATCCGAACCGCCGCCGTGGATGTCGAAGCCGACGCCAAGCACGCTCTCGGCCATCGCCGAGCACTCGATGTGCCAGCCCGGCCGGCCAGGGCCCCACGGCGACTCCCACGAGGTGTCCTCGCCCTCCTTGCGCGCCTTCCACAGCGCGAAGTCCAGTGGGTCCTGCTTGCGATCCGATCCCTCCACGGGCTCACCCTGGTCCATGTCCTCTACGCGGCGGTGCGAAAGCGAGCCGTAGGCGGAGTCGGACCGCACGCGGAAGAACACGTCCCCCCCGCTCTCGTAGGCGTGACCCCGCTCGATCAGCGTTCCGATGTAGCCGACGATCTCCCCCATCGTCTCCGAGGCCAGCGGCTCGGCGTCCGGGCGACCCAACCCCAGCGCGTCGGTGTCGGCGCGGTACAGCGCCCCCATCTCCGCCGCCAGCTCTGCGCTCGGACGGCCCTGCGCACGCGCGGCGTCGTAGATCTTGTCGTTGACGTCGGTGACGTTGACGACGAGCGTCACCTCATGGCCCTCGTGCTGCAGAAAGCGCTTCATCAGGCTGAAGACCACGAACGGGCGCGCGTTGCCGATGTGGATGCGGCTGTACACCGTGGGTCCGCAGGCGTAGATGCCCACGCGGCCGGGGTCGCGCGGGCGCAGCGGCAGCACCTCGCCGGTGCGGGTGTCGTGCAGGCGGATCTGGCGCATGACGCGCCAACCCTAGCGATTGCTCAAGCTGGCGACCGCAAGCGCCGCGACGCCCTCGCCGCGGCCGACGAAGCCCATGCCCTCGCCGGTGGTGGCCTTCACGTTGACGCGCTTACCCCCGAGACCCAGCGCCCGTGCGAGGCGCTCGCAGATCGCCTGCCGGTGGGGTGCGAGCTTGGGCGCCTCCATCACTACCGTGCAGTCCACGTTCTCGACCGCAAAGCCCGCCGCGATCACGAGCGTGAGGACTGTCTCCAGCAACGCGAGCGAGTCGGCGTCGCGGTAGCGCTCCTCGGTGTCGGGGAAGTGCTCGCCGATGTCCCCCAGGCCGGCGGCCCCGAGCAGCGCGTCGATCACCGCGTGGGTCAGGACGTCCGCATCCGAGTGCCCCTCCAGACCGCGCTCGTGGGGGATCTCCACGCCGCCGAGGATCAGCCGCCGCCCGGCGGCGAAGCGGTGGCAGTCGTAGCCGATCCCGCTGAGGCTCATCGCACGCCCGCTCCGATCTGCTCCAGGTGCCGGGTGCGGTGCTCGAACACGCACAGCTCGCCGACACCGAGGCGCTCCAACAGCTCGAGCGCCTGCTCGTAGTCCGCGCCGACCTCCTGCGGGCCATGGGCGTCGCTGGAGAGCGCGACCGGCGCGCCCGCTTCCAGGCACATCTCCAGGAACGCCGGCGCGGGGTAGATCTCTCGCGCGCGCTTGCGCAGGCCCGCGGTGGAGACCTCGACCGCGATCCCAGACTCGGCGATGCCGTCGATCGCGAGCTCGTAGTAGCGGCGCAGGTCCCCCTCTGGACGTGGGCGGTCGGGGCCCCACACCTTGACCAAGTCGGGGTGCGCAAGGATGTCGAACAGGCCGCTGCGCGCGGCCTCCCCCAACGTCTCGAAGTAGCGCCGCCAGATTGCCTCCGCGCTGTGGGTGGACCTCCACACGCCGTGCTCCTCCATGTCGATCGCCTCGTCGCGCAGGAAGTGCACCGAGCCGACCACGTAGTCGAAGTCGCGCGCCTCCAGCAGGCTCGCGGTGCGGTCCTCCCTCCCGGCGACGAAGTCGGCCTCGATCCCCAGCTTCAGATCGGTGCGCTCGCGCACGAACCGGCAGTAGTCGTCGAGGTCGTCGATGGCGTTCTCCTGCCAGAACGGGTGCTGCCACACCTCGAGCGCCTGCCGGAAGCGGTGGATGTGCTCGGAGACCCCCAGCTCCGCGATCCCACGCTCGCAGGCGGCCTCGCGGTAGCGCTCCACGTTGGCGGTCGTGAAGTGCTCTGCCGCCGTGGCGGCGAGCTCGTCCGGGCGCAGGTGGAGGTGGTAGTCGGTGAGCACGGGCAGCGATTCAAGCAGGACGGCGGCCGATCAGCAGCTAGGCCAGCGCGAGGTCCAGCGGAGTGGTCACCTTGAGGTTCTCGCGCGGCGCCTCCACCACGACCACCACGCCCCCCGCGCGCTCCACCAGCCAGGCGTCGTCGGTCGCCTGCGCCAGCACCTCGCCGGGCACGTCCAGGGCGCGCTCCAGGGCGGCGCGGCGGAAGACCTGCGGAGTCTGCACCGCCCACAGGCCCGACCGGTCGAGCGTCTCGAGCACGGTACGCCCCTCCCCCGCGCGCTTGACGGTGTCGGTGACGGGGGCAGCCGCGATCGCGGCGTCGACCCCCTCGCCGAGCGCCGCCGCGATCACCCGCTCGGCGAGCTCGCGTGTGAGCAGCGGACGCGCCGCGTCGTGCACCAGCACCGGGTCCCCCGGCCCCGCAGCGGCGAGCGCGAGGCGCACGGACTCCGAGCGCACCGCGCCCCCGGTGACCCCGATCGTGCCAGTGGGCGCGCCGGTGCCCGGGGGCAGCGCCACCACGATCCGCTCGACGCCGGGAACGGCGCGCAGCGCGTCGACGCTCCACTGCAGCAGGGAGCGGCCCGCGAGCTCGGCCAGCGCCTTGGGCCGGTCGGCTCCCAAACGCTCGCCCCGGCCGGCGGCGACGATCAGGGCGAGGGTCACAGCGAGGGAGGGGACCAGACAGACTGTCGCGCACGCGGCAGGGTCAATGCCGCGTGCGCGAAAGCCCTTACTCGGCCATCGCCATCCTGGAGGACGCCGAGTTGGCGAGCAACTCGTCGAGGTACTCTTCGGCCTCGTCCTCGTCCTTGTCGAGCGCGTACATCAGCTCCGAGGCGAGGATCTTCTTGGCGCGCGTGAACATCTGCTTCTCGCCGGTGGAAAGCCCCTTTTCGCTCTCGCGCAGCGCGAGGTTGCGCACGACCTCGGAGAGCTCGTAGATGTCGCCCGTCTTGATCTTGTCGCGGTTGTGCTTGAACCGGCGGTTCCAGTTCTTGGGCATGTCGGAGACTTCATCCTGGAGCACGTCCAGCACTTTCTTGACGGTCTCTTCGTCGATCACTCGGCGCAGGCCGGCGATGCCGGCGTTCTCCGTGGGGACCTTGACCGTCATGTCGTTGTGGAGGATCTTGATCGTGAGGTACTCGCGGCATTCGCCCATCACCTCCATCTCCTCCTTCTTGAGGACCTTGCCGGCGCCGTGATGGGGATAGACCACGTGGTCCCCCAACTCGAACTCGATGCACTCGCATTCGGTGACGACGTCGAGGTCCTCGATGATTGGCTCTGCTTCGATTGCCTGGGGAATGGGAATGAGTGTCCTCCTTTTCGTGGGTCCGCCTGGGGGCGGCCTTGACTCAAGCGACGAGCTTCATGCTGCAAGTTCATGTCTGCAGATAGCGGTCCACGAGGTTGGTCTCCTGCAGGCGGCGCAGGCCCTCGCGGATGTCCTTCGCGCGTATCTCCCCCACTCCCTCGATCGTCTCGAGCTCAGCGTCGGTGGCCGCCAACAGCTCGTCGAGGCCGCCGAACTCCTTGATGATCTCGCCGACCACCAGCTTCGGCAGGCGGGGGATGCGCCCCAAGGTGCGGTAGCCGCGCGGCGAGACGGGGTAGTCGAGCGTGTTGAGCTTGCGGTCGTATCCGAGCAGCTCCGCCAGGCGCCCGAAGTCGAGCAGGTCCTGGTGGCCGAGGCGCCCCATCTCCTCGAGCGCCGAGGCGAACGCCTCGTCGGAGTAGCTCGCCAGGTAGTCCTGGGCGAGCGCCGCCTTTTCGGAGGCGGTGCCCACCATCGTCTCCTCGAGCTGCATCTCGATCAGGCGTCCCTCGGTGCCGAGCTCGACGATGTAGCGCTCGATCTCCACCGCCATGCGCGTCACGAGCTCCGCGCGCTGGAGCACGGTGAGCACGTCGTGGAGGGTGACCCCGCCCTCGAACTCCAGGGCCGTGAGGCGCGTGGACACCTGGTCGAGGCGGGTGCGGTACTTCTCGAGCGTCGCGAGCGCCTGGTTGGCCTTGGCGAGCACCACCGGGATGTCCTCGAGGATGCACTTCGTCCCCCCGACGTACAGCGAGACCACCTCGCGACGCTGGGAGATCGCGATCACGAGCGCCTCGGTCTGCTTGGAGATGCGCTCCGCGGTGCGGTGGCGGGTACCGGTCTCGAGCGTGAGGATCGTGGGGTCGGGCATCAGCTGGACGTTCGCCGCCGCGATCTTGGTGGAGTTGGCGTTGAGGATGATCGCGCCGTCCATCTTCGCCACCTGGTAGAGGAGGGCGGGGGAGTAGTCGATGTCGAGCTTGATCCCCCCCGAGAACAGGAAGCTCAGCTCCTCGGGCTCGCCGATCACGATCAGCCCCCCCGAGCGGGCGTGCAGGATGTTCTCCATCCCCTCCCGCAGCGCCGTCCCCGGCGCGACCATCTCGAGCGCCTTCACCAATCCTGGCTCCGGGCGGGCTTCGGTATCGAAATCTTCGCCGGATCGTGGAGCCACGACCGGGTATTTTACGGCATTTAGGCGGGTTTTAGCGTCTCCTATGCGGCCGCCCGGGCGGGGGCGCGCCGCTCGCGCGGCAATACCAGGGCCAGCGCCTCCCGCAGGGTGCGCACCTCGCGCGCGCCCGAGCCGCTGCCCGCGGGGGCCACGACCTCGCTCAGCCCGTGCCGGGC
>JBOGYA010000138.1:0-7366 GCA_050696515.1 Solirubrobacteraceae bacterium | reverse complement strand
CCGCTGAGGCCCTTCCGAAGATCGTGCGCGACACCCTCCCCGAGCGCCCGCGCGCGGGGCGCATCGTGCAGCGCGACGGGACGGTGGTGAGCGTGGAGCTCGACGCGGGGCTGGCGGAGCGCGGGGTGGTCCTCTGCTCGCTGGAGGACGCGGCGCGCGAGCACCAGGAGGTGTTCACGCAGTGGTACTCCAGGCGCCTGACGTACGACCGCCACAAGCTGGAGGCGGCGAACGCGGCGATGTGGACGGGCGGGGCCTTCCTGCACGTCCCGGCGGGAGTGGCGATCGAGGAGCCGTTCGAGATCGTGTACGCGATCGACGGCCCGGGCGTGGCGCAGTACGGGCGCACGCTGATCGTGGGCGAGCGCGCGTCGGAGTTCCGCGTGCACGAGTACGACCTCGCCGGCGACTTCGAGGGGCAGGCGCTGCACGCGGGGGCGTTCGAGCTGTACCTGCGGGACGGCGCGCGGTGCCGCCTCGCGCAGGTGCAGGATTGGGGCTCAGGCGAAGTGTTCGACGCCTCGACGCGCTTCGTGGGCGTCGGGCGGGATGCGTACTGCCACTGGCTGCCGGCGCTACTCGGGGGCCACCTGGTGCGCCAGCACCTCGAGCTCGCGGTCAGCGAGCCGGGCGGGGACATGGCGTTCCGCGGAGTGTTCTTCGCGCAGGAGCAGGAGCTGCTCGACGTGTTCGCGGTGGACCTGCACGAGACCGGCCCCTCCGGCGGGGACGTGCACTGGCGCGGCGCGGCGACCGGCGCGAGCCGCGCGAGCTTCGAGGGCCTGATCCAGATCGACCCGGGCGCGCAGCAGACGCACACGTACCTGCAGATCCACACGATGATGCTCTCCCCGAAGGCGCGCGTGGACGCGATCCCCTCGGTGCTCGTCTCCGCCGACGACGTGTCGGCCTCGCACGGAGGCACGGTGGGCGAGCTCGACGAGGACGCGATCTTCTACATGCAGAGCCGCGGCCTGGACCGCGCGAGCGCGGTGCGGGTGATCGTGGAGGGCTTCTTCGAGCCGCTGGTCTCCGAGCTGCAGGACGAGCCGCTGGAAGAGCTGGTGCGCGCGAAGATCGCCGCGAAGCTGGCGGCCGCGCGCGAGGACATCGAGGCGTACGCGGCGAGCAGGTAGCACGGGGCACGGACGCCGGGCGCGGGACAGCTTTTTAATTTTAATGGCAGGGTGGGCGGGCAAATCAGAAAAGGGTCGGGGGGCGGGGCCGCGTAGTGTGAGGTGGACGCCAGACGAAGTGTCCCCGCTGACGCCTACCGTTTCTTCAAAGTGTGCTTGGCATTGTGCCCGGCCTTCCGCCTACCCCTGTGCTTGGCGCGCTTCTTGGCGTGGTTCTTCGCCTTCCCGCAGCCGGTGACGGCGATCTTCGTGCTCTGCTTGATCTGCGCGCCGTTCTGCGCGACGAATTCCGTCGGCATCACCAGCTTCTTCTTACAGGGATTCACGTTCGCCGCGAGCGCGGAGAACCTGCCCTCCGGGAGCGTCAGTTCGAAGCTCCCGACCGGCGCGTCGGGAACCGTCTTGAACGTGCTCGACGTGACCCCCGCCTTACTGATGAACGTGTCGCCGACGAGGTCAATCGTGACACCGTAGCCCTGCAGCACGACGATCAGGTTCGGGAACGCTTCGCCGCCGTTGGAGACGAAGTACGCCGGTCCTTCCAACGGGACCGGGATCAGCGGCGTGATCGCCTTCGCGTGCCCCACGACCGACGCCGCCGGACACCCCCCTGGGTTCGCGTGGAACTGCGCGGCGGTGCACGCCTTCTGCAACGTCGTCAACCGCGACGGCAGCACCTTCGGAAGTTCGACTTTGACCCTGCTGATGTTCGCCTGGCTACCAAACGCGGCCTTCGGGTAAGTCAGGTGCACGCTCAGGCTCGCACCGTTCGCTTTGCTCGTCTTCCCCGACACCGACACCGCGAATTTCGGGGCGAACCCCAGCACCGCGCAGTTCGTCGCCTGAAACGGCACCGACAACGCCTGCACAGCGCCTTCGGCGCTCGACAAGCTCCCCCCGATCTGCGTCTTTTCGCAATTCGTCGGGTTGAAGATGAACCCCGGGCGAGCGACCGTCACGTTCACATGCTTGATCTCAAGCGGGATGCCTTCCAGCATCGTCGGGATCTTGTACGGGCCGCTGTTATCGCTCGTGACCGTCAACGCCGCCGTCGTAGGGTTCACTTCGATCTTCGCGCGGACGACCAGGCAGTCGCACGCCGGATGATTCGCCGCCGTGTGCTCCAAGTCGAACGGCCCGGCCTTCGCCGGGTTCACGATGCTCAACCCGAACGGCGCGCCCTGGTAAGGGCCGGTGATGTAGACCCTGCCGCCCTTCACCGTGAACGGGTCCCCGCCCAGGCCGACACCTACAGTCGTTTCCCCGATCAAGCTGTTCGGGCCACACGTGCCCTGAGCAGCCTGCGGTTCGGGGCACAGTTCCACGCCGTTGAGCAGCCCGGAGAGCCCCTCCGGGATCTTCAACGAGACCGCCTGCAACGCCTGCTGGCCATCTTCGCGGCTCATCGTCATCGTGAACGGGCTGAACCCACCCGCCTGAATACTCGTCGTACCCGCCGTCAGGCCCGGGTTGAACGGCAGACTCGCACCAGGGCACGCACTCCCGTCCGGGCCGCTCTTGACTTCGAAGCTCGAAGAGGCGTTCACCGTCCCGGCTCCGGACCACGGCGTATACAACGCCTGTGTCGTGTAGGACCCACAACGCGCAGGGCTCGCGAGCGGGGCTCGTTCCCCGCCGAAGAAGTGCAGTTCAGCGTCTTCGAACGGCAACTGCGGGTCCTCTTCGAACGTCGAGACGATCTGCCCCGACGCCGTCAGATGCACCACACCCGGAAGCTTCACGACCGTCCCCGACACCGGATCCTCCGCCACGATGTACATCGCGATCAGACTCCCGAACGGGTTCGCTTCCTGAGAGCCCAGGTACACCGCGCCTTCAAGCGCGTTCGGCAGCAACGGCGTATGAATCGTGACCGTCCCGATCTTCGACGCGTTCGGACAGAAGTTCACACCCGGCACAAGCCCTTCGCTCGACCCAGAGCTCCCCGGCAGCGCCGCCGAGAACGCGGGGACGCGCACACCCGGCTCGTTCGCTGGTTCCGCGAACCCTTCGAAGCCGACCAGCGCCTCCGGGCACGCTTCCAACCCATCCCCACCCGCCGGGTTGATCGCTACGCCTTCCGGCAACGCGACAGTGATATCCCGCACCTCCGACTCCGCCAACCCCGTCGGGTTCAACGTCAATTCCTGCGGCACGTGCACATCGACGTTCAACCCCGTCGGCTTGCTCCCTTCCAACCCATCCGGCGTCACCCTGATCGACGGCGTGAACGGCAGCCGGTTGCAACCATCCAACGCCGGCAACGCTTCCGTGCTCCCCAACGACCCAAAGACACCCGGGTCAGCCCACGAATCCGCTTCCACCGACGTCTGCAGCGGACCCGTACACGACGTCGGCAACGACAACAACGGCGGCGGATCATGCGCTTCCAACGCAACACACGGCCCATCCACGTTTTGTTCCACGAGGGCGTCTTCGATGCACGCTTGGCCCCGCGCGTTGTCGTGGCGCGGATCGCCCGGGACGCCCCAGAACGTGACTTCGCTTGAGAGGAATTCCGCCTCCTCGGTGATGTCGCTCACGTCGACGGTCACACCGTAGTCGCCGCCGGTGCGCACCGCCGTATCCAGCAACACCGGTATATTCCCAAACGTAGTTTCCACAATGAAACCGAACCGCGCCGGCTCGCCGACCTGCGGTTCGAGATTGACCAGCGCCGTCACGACCGGGGTCGCCAATACGACGCTCCCGCCCCCTACCAGGGATTCGCCCGCCACATAAATGTTGGCGGCCACCCGTGCGACACCGACAACCGTCTGCGCGGGGCACGCCGAGTGGGGTGTGGCATAGAACTGCGCGAGCGTGCACCGCGGGAACGGCTCCGGGTTCCCGATCAGACCCGGCGGCAGCTCGAAGTGCAGATTCTTCGCCAACGCCGGCGGCTTGGCTTCGAGCGTTTCGTTGAGTTGCAGCGTCGTCGTCAACTGGAACGGGTGCGAGCCCGCCTGCGTATCGACGCTGCCGCCCGCTTCTTCGGGGCGCATTTCATACCCGCTGACCCCGAACGGCAGCGCCGTGGAGCCCACCGTCAACGGCCGCCGCACCGTCGCGGACGGCCCGCCGCCGCCCGTCACGCTCGCCTCGTTCACCGCGCCCGACCTCGCCCCGGTCACCTTCACCGCGATCCGCACCTGGATCTGCTCGTACGGCGGTAGAACCAGCGGATAGCCTTTCGGGTGGTGGGTTTCCCCGACGGGCGCTTTGCCTGTGAACGTGCAGCTCAGCGGCACTTGCGAGCACGCCAGCCGAGGAGTGCTTTCTGCAAAGCCGTTGTGGAGGCTTTCGTCTGCCGTCGCTTCGATCGCGACCGCCTTCACCCCGGCGGGGAGCACGTCGGCGACCGTCACCGGCGCCACCGCCGGGTTCGCGCTCCCATCGCCGAGATTCGATGCGTCCACCACAACCACCCCGTCAGGACGGCCCCTGGCCACCTCGCTCACCGACACCACGGGACTGTTCGCGTTCACCCCCTTCGCTTCCATCGTCGCGACCCACTGCGCTTCGAGCTCCCCGACGAACGTGACCCGGTAGGCTCTGCCGCCCGGCACCGGCTGGCCACTGGTGACGCTCACGTTCACGGAGCCGGGCTTTTCGCCTTCGAAGACACTCGCGAGTTCGCGCTGGACTTCAGCCGGCGACGCGTTCGCGGGAAGCAGCGCGTAGTGACCATGTTCCAGGCCCTGGCGGGACGCCAGCATATAAATGCCTTCTTCGCCGCTCACCCTCACTTCCTGAACCTCGTTGGTCGCCTTCCCCGGCTGGATGTACGTTGGCCGCGTCTGCGAGGTCAAATGCCACCACGGCGATTCCGCGAACGCCGGCACGGCCCCCGCCAGCAACACCACGCACACTCCCGCCACAACTGCCGCGAGCGGCACCCGCACGGCGCCCTTCCAGCGAAGCGGACTCATCGCACACCTCCTCGCCCTGGCCTGTGCGCCCTCGCCTTCGCCCGGCGGCCGCGCCTGGCTCGCTTCGCCTTCGCGCACCCGCGCCGCGCACGACGCCTCCCGCACCCCGCCCTATGCCTCGGCTTCGGCTCCGGCTTGGACTTCGACTGCGCAACCGGTGCCTGGGTCGGCGCGAGGTTGCCCGTCCCGGAGAACGTCGCGCTCGCCGGCGCCCCATACAAAGCCGGCTGCACAGCCGGCGCCGCTTTACACGACGCTTCAGTCGCACACGCCGGCGGCTGCCCCGCCGCCACCGGCGAACACGGCGCCGCGCTCGTGCACTCCTGCGCGTCATACACGTCGTAGGCCGCGTCATAGTCCTGCGAGACCAGCTGCGCCCGCGTCAAGAAGAACACATCCCCACCCGTTTCGCTCGCATCCAGAAACGCCGATTCCGCCGCCGAGGTACCCGAGGAGACCAACCCCACACAACCATCCGCACGCGACGCGAACCCAGAGCTGGAGGAGGCGCAGCTGCCGACACCTGTGGGCTCGTACTCGTACACGTCCTCGGTGCCGTTGACGTCCTGCGGCACCAGCGCATCGGCGCTATCGAAGAACAACCGGCCGCTATCGGAGAGATACCGCGACTGGTAAAAAGTCCCCAACTTCAAGCCAGCGCCGCTGAGGAGGAGCGACCACGGCGGAACGTTAGCCGCGACCCATGCTTCACTGAAGCCAAAGCCGGCAAGAGTCCTTCCGGATTGGGTGAAGGCTCCCACCGGTCGCGCGCCGGTCGGGTTGCACGACGCGCACACCAGCCGGCCGGAGGCGGCGTCATACAGATACACCTCGGCGTCCGGGTGCCCGCTCACCACATCGCGCGTGTCATAACCCGTCAGACCCGCGCTCGACATGAACGCCAGCCACCCCCCACTCGGCGAAACACGCGCAAACTGCTGTTCATTATTCCCTTTCCAATCGTAGATGGAGACGTCTTCGTTCGAGAGCACAGCGACCAGCTTCGTCGCGCCTTCGTGACGCACGTACAGGTTGCGGCCCCCCGCCCGCGCGCCTTCCGCGAGCACACCAGCAGCGACGAAATACACATACGAGCCGTCTTCGCTCGCGCCGACCACCTGCACCACACCCGCCGCCTCACCCGGGTTCGCATCAACCGTTAAATCGGTCAGGCGGCTGCCCGCCGGTGCACTCACATCGTATTCGTAGAGATCCTCACCACTCGCCGAAGACCTCGCCGTCAAATGCCCACTATCGAGGAAGAACACCCGCGACGCGTCGCCGCTCGCCGTCATATAGCTCATCCCTTCGCTCGGACCCGACCCACCCTGCGGCACATCCAGCCTCACCGTCTCACCCGCAGCGACATCACGCAGATACAGACCCTCGCCACCCTGAACTCCGCCTTCCAGGATCACGCGCGCGCCATCGTCGGAGACCGCATGCCGCACACCCGCGCCATGCCCGGCTCCTTCGGTACCTCCACCTGCCAGGACCGCCGGGCCTGCTTCGCCCTTTGGCAACACCCCGACCAGCTGCAAGCGCCCCGCCGACCACTCATACAGGCCCGCCCCGCCTGCCGGAGCAGGCGCTTCCGTCAACTGCGCCGACGAGGAGAGCACGACATGGCTCAAATCCGGGCTCGCACCCACAAAGACCGGACCGCACGTCGCTTGTTCGCAAACACCGTTCGGTTCTTCACCGAACACCATACCCCGCGGCACATTCGCGTAACCGAGCTTGCCCGTCACCAGCGGCCGGTAGCACGAGGAGCCGCAACGCGCTTCCACGCTCCCGCCCAGGAAGTCGCTGCGCAGATACGTCGTCGATTCGCTCGCTTCCGCAGACAGCGGCGTGAACGCGCCGCCCACCGGCGTGACGATCGACTGCGAGAGATCCGGCGAGAACAGCCGGAATTCCGAGCCGACGGCTGCCGCGCTGCCCGCGGCCTGGTCGTGAGGCGGCGAGATGTCCAGCGAGGACCAGCCTCCTCCCGCGCCGCGCGTCGAGAGCACCGTCTCAGCGTGGGCATACCCCTGCGGTTCGGCTTCAGTCGGCGAGTTCGCGCGGTACGCGATCGCGTCGCCCGCCGCCGACGCCTGCATGGCGGCTCCCGTGCCGAGTTCGATCAGGGCGCCAAGCTTGGTCGGCGGGCTCACCAGCTCCCACTGGCGCCCATCGAGCAGCGAGAAGGAGCTGCCAGCCGGCTGCGTCGTGAACGTATGGTCTTCCCCGTCGACCGTTTCTAGTTCGCCCGGTTTCACTTCGCTGACCACCACGACACGGTAGTGGTAGACC
>JBOGYA010000137.1:0-7375 GCA_050696515.1 Solirubrobacteraceae bacterium | reverse complement strand
CGTTGGTTACGGGCGGCAGCGGCTACATCGGCGCGATGCTCGTGCGGGAGTTGCAAGCGGCCGGGCGCAGGGTGTGCGTTCTGGACTCGCTGCTGCACGGACAGGAGGAGATCGCCGCCGAGCAGGAGCGCGCCGGGGTGCAGGTGATCCGCGGCGACATCCGCGACCCCGAGGCTCGCGGGCAGGCGCTCGCGGGAGCCGAGGCGGTCGTGCATCTGGCCGCGATCGTGGGCGACCCCGCCTGCGCGCTCGACCCCGCGGCCTCCGATGAGGTCAACGTGCAGGCCACTCGCGCGCTCGTCGCCGACGCAAACGATGCTGGAGTGGAGCGCCTCGTGTTCGCCTCCACCTGCTCCAACTACGGGCGCATGGCCGACCCCGCCGTGCCGATCACCGAGGCGGGTGAGCTGCGCCCCGTGTCGCTGTATGCCGAGCAGAAGGTGGGCATGGAGCAGCTGATCCTGGCCGGCGCCGACGGCAACGGCGGCCCGAGCGCCGCCGGAAGCCCGAACGCGGGGGGCACGCAACCCACGTGCCTGCGCTTCGCCACCGTCTACGGCGTGGGGCGGCGGATGCGCTTCGACCTGACCGTCAACGAGTTCACCCGCGAACTGTGGGCCGACCGCGAGCTCGAAGTTTTCGGCGAGCAGTTCTGGCGCCCCTACATCCACGTCCGCGACGGCGCCCGTGCGGTGCGCACCGTGCTCGAAGCCCCCGCCGAGAAAGTCGCGGGCAAGGTCTTCAACGCCGGCCGTTCGGGGGAGAACTACCGCAAGCTCGACCTCGTGGGGGAGATCGGCAAGCAGACCGACCGCGGCAGGGTCTCCTACGTGCACCGCGACGAGGACCCGCGCGATTACAAGGTCAGCTTTGACAAGATCCGCGCCGAGCTCGGATTCGAGACGCTGATGACCGTGCCCGACGGCATCGCCGAGATCATCGCCGCGCTCGACGCCGGCGCGTTCGGCGATCCCTTCGACGGACGCTACAAGAACATTCCCTGAGCAGCTGCGCGCGTGCGCCCGCGATCGACCGATGCCCGGCACCGAGACCTTCCCTGAGCTGCCACTCTTCGACCTGCGCCTGGAGGCGCAGGATCTGGAGGCGGTCGCGCAGACGCTGCGCTCGGGCTGGCTGACGATGGGCCCCCGCACCGCCGCGTTCGAGGAGGTGTTCGCCGCGCACCTCGGCGCACGCCATGCGGTAGCGCTCTCCAGCTGCACCGCGGCGCTGCACCTCGCGTATCTCGCCGCCGGCGTCGGCCCCGGCGACGAGGTGATCGTGCCCTCCTTCACGTTCGCCGCGACCGCCGCTGCCGCGCTCTACTGTGGGGCCACCCCGGTGTTTGCGGAGATCGTCTCGCGCACCTCCCCCAGCCTCGACCCCGAGGACGTCGCGCTGCGCATCACGCCGCGCACGAAGGCGGTGTGCGTGGTGCACTACGCCGGCTACGCCGCCGCCGCCGACCGCCTACGCGAGCTGTGCGACGCGCACGGCATCACGCTGATCGAGGACGTAGCGCACGCCCCGAGCGCCACGCTCGCCGGACGCAAGCTCGGCACTTGGGGCCTGGCCGGCGCCTTCAGCTTCTTCTCCAACAAGGTCCTCTCCGTGGGCGAGGGCGGCCTACTGTGCACCGACAGCGACGAGGTCGCCGCGTTCGCGCGCTCGCGCCGCTCGCACGCGATGACCAGCGGCACCTGGGACCGCCACAGCGGCCGCACCGACACCTACGACGTGGTCGGCCTCGGCTACAACCACCGCATCGACGAGCCTCGCGCCGCGCTGCTGCTCTCGCGCTTGCAGCGTCTGGAAGCCGACATCGCGCGCAGACGGGAGCTGACGGTGCGCTACCGCGAGCTGCTGCATCGGGTCGAGGGGATCATCGTGCCATTCGAGGATGCCGACGTGGCGAGCTCCTCCTGCTATGTCATGCCAGTCATGATCGAGCGTGACGGCCTCCAGGCGCAGGTGAGCGCGCGGATGCGCGAGCTGGGCATCCAGACGAGCATCTTCTACCCCTCGATCCACCGCTTCAGCGCCTACCGCGAGCGCTTCCCCGACGTGTCGCTGCCGATCACCGAGCTGGCCTCGCGCACCGAGCTGACGCTGCCGTTCTACCCGCACATGACCCACGCCGACCAGGACCGCGTCGTCACCGCGCTCGCGGAGGCGATCGCGGGATGAGGGCGGCGCGCGCTCGGTCGCTCGGCAGGAGGCCGAGCGCCCACCACCGCTGTGCCAAATCCGCCCACGTGGACGATCCCCAAGCGACACCCTTCCCTCACCGATGAGCGACTGGCGCGTGCCGCTCACCGACCTCGCGATGCCCGAGCAGGATGTGCAGGCCGTGCTCGACTGCCTGCGCTCGGGCTGGCTGACGATGGGCCCCCGCACGGAGGCGTTCGAGCAAGCACTCGCCAGCTATGTCGGCTCGCCTCACGCAGTGGCGGTCTCCAGCGGCACCGCCGCGCTACACCTCGCCTGCCTCGCCGCCGGAATCGGGCCCGGCGATGAGGTGATCGTGCCCGCGCTCACCTTCGTGGCGAGCGCGGCCGCAGTGCGCTACGTCGGCGCCGAGCCGGTCCTCTGCGACATCCGCGGCCGCGACGGCGGCGGCTACGACCTCAACATCGACGTCGAGGACGCCGCGCGCCGGATCACCCCCCGCACCCGCGCGATCGTCGCCGTGCACTTCGGCGGCTACCCCGCCGACGTACTCGCCCTCCGGGAGCTCTGCGACGAGCACGGCCTGATCCTGATCGAGGACTGCGCCCAGGCGATCGGAGCGTGCCTGGACGGCGTCGGCCAGGTCGGCACGGTCGGCGAGCTGAGCGCGTTCAGCTTCTTCTCCAAGAAGCAGCTGTGCGTCGGGGAGGGCGGCATGGTCTGCACCGCCGACGACGAGCTCGCGGCGCGCGTGCGACTGCTGCGCTCCCACGCGCTCACGAGCTCGACCTGGGACCGCCACCGCGGTCACGACCCCGCTTACGACGTGGTCGACGTCGGCTTCAACTACCGGCTCGACGAGCCGCGCGCCGCGTTGGGGCTGAGCCGCCTGCAGCGGCTCGAAGAGGACATCGCCACGCGCCGCGCCCTCGTCCGCACCTACCGCGAGCGACTCGCCGAGGTGCCGGGACTGGAGCTCGCCTGGGACGAGCGCGCCGTCGAGCTCGCCTCCCACTTCTTCTTTCCCGTCCTGCTCGCCGACCGCGACGCGCGCGACCGCTTCCGCACCCTGCTCAGGGCCAGCGGCGTGCAAACGACGTGGTACCCCGCGCTGCACACCTTCACCGAGTACCGCGCCGCAGCCCCCGCCGACGGTCTCCCCCGTGCCACCGAGGCAGCCGCTCGCCACTGCGCGCTGCCGCTGAGCGCCACCATGCACGAGGCGGTGGTGGAGATCGTGCTCGAAACGGTCTACGCAGCGCTCTCAGCCGCGCTCTCCTAGCTCGGCGTCGCGCACCCCGCCCCTTGCTACAGCCGGCACCGTGGCGGAGACGAGACCTCATCGCCGCTGCCGGGGCGGGGGCGCCCTCCACAGGAGACCGTCACCCCTCCGGCGGGATCAGACGCTCGCGCACGCTCTCGAACTCCTCGAGCGCCTGCTCGTAGTCGTCGTGGCGGCCGATGTCCAGCCAGTAGTCCTCGCTCGGCCACGCCCGCACCACCTTCCCCGCGGCGATCAGGCGCAGTACCAAGTCGGGGAAGTCCAGCCGCTCGCCCGGCTCGACGTGCGCGAGCGCGTCCGGCGCGAAGCAGTACACGCCCATGCTGGCCGTGTAGTCGATCGCCGGCTTCTCGTCGTACCCCGTCAGGCGGGTGGGATCGCCGTCGTCGCCGAAGCGCAGCACGCCCAGCGAGATCTGCACGTGGCGCACCTTCGTGGCGATCGTCGCCGCCGCGCCGCTCGCCCGGTGGCGCTCCAGCAGCGCGCCGTAGTCGATGTCGGTCAGCACGTCCCCGTTCATCACCAGCACGTGCTCCTCGCCCAACCCGTCGATCAGCGCGAGCGCGCCGACGGTGCCGAGCGGCTGCTGCTCGCGGTGGTAGTCGATCGGGATCCCGTACGCCGAGCCGTCCCGGAAGAACGCCTCGATCAGCTCCGCCAGGTAGCCGGTGGCGATCGTGATCCGCTCGAAGCCGTGCGCCTTCAGCTGGCGCACGACGATGTCGAGCACCGGGCGGTCCCCGATCGGCATCAGCGGCTTGGGCAGGACGGTCGTGTACGGGCGCAGGCGGGTGCCTTCGCCGCCTGCGAGGATCACCGCGCGCTTCAAGGTCGTGGGCCCCGAGCGCGCGCCCGAACGGGCGTCATCGGATGCATCGCAGCGCCTAGCATATGCCTGTGACCGATCGGTGGCCGCCCCGTGTGCTGCTGGTCGAGGAGGTCGGTCTTGGCGGGATCGCGGAGTACGCCGGCGAGCTGGGACAGGCGCTCGCGCAGTCCGGCTGGGAGGTCCACCTGGCCACCGCGCGCGACCACGACTCCGCGGCCGCCCCCGAGGTGATCGTCCACCGCGTCTTCCCCTACGTGCGGGGACGCCGGCGGCTCGGCCGGCTGGTGCGCCGCCTGCGTCTCTCGCGCCCGCTCAACGGCGCCACCCACCTGGCGGGCGACCTCGTGGTGGCCCGGCTGGCGCGCCGCTGCGACGTCGTGCACGTCCAGGGCGAGGAGTGGCCCCCCCTCGGCGCGATCCAAGCGCTGCTGCTGCGCGCGACGGGTCGCCCGGTGGTGTACACCCCGCACAACACCTTCGACCGCGGGCCCCGCTCCTACCCCCGCGCCCATCGGCTGATCCGCCGTTGCGCGGCGAGGCTCGTCGTCCACTCCGAGTACGACCGCCGCGCCCTCTCGCCAGCCCAGGCGCGGAAGGCGGTCGTGATCGCGCACGGCGAGTACGGCAGCCTCGCCCGCCGGGGAGGGCTCGGCGCAGACCCCGAGGCGGCCCGCGCCGAGCTCGGGGGCCGGCGCGAGGAGTTGGTCGTGCTGCTCTTCGGCCAGCTGCGGCGCGACAAGGGAGTGCGCGACCTGCTCGAAGCCGCCGCGGAGGTCGAGGGCGTGCGCGTGGTCCTCGCCGGCGAGGACCGCGGGGCGCTGGGCGAAGCGGCCGACCTGCTTGCGGACCCGCGCCTCCGCGGGCGGGTCGAGGTCCTGCGGGGATTCCTCCCGGTGGAGCGGGTCAGCCGCCTGTTCGCTGCGGCCGACGTGGTGGCACTCCCCTACCCCCGAGCGAGCGCAAGCGGAGTGCTGCTGCTCGCCTACGGGTATGGGCGGCCGGTCCTCTGCTACCCGGTGGGCGGCCTGCCCGAGTACGTGATCGACGGGCATACGGGGTGGCTGTGCGAGCGCGCCGATGCCGCGGCGCTCGTGGATTCCCTGCGCGCCGTCAGAGCAGCTGGGCGCGAGGAGTGCTGCGCCCGTGGCGAGACGGCCAGACGCTTCGCACAGGAACGCTTCGGGTGGGACTCCATTGCACAGGTCACCGTCACGCTGTACGAGGAGGTGCTCGCAGCCGGCCACCCAAGCGCCACGAGCCGCGGATGACTCAGCGGGTCAGACGCGGTCGCGCAGGACCTGCTGCGGTCGAGCGTGACTTGCCGCGGTCGAGCGGGACCTGCCGCGGTCGCGCGGACCTGCCGCGGTCGCGCGCATCGGCTCGCCCTACGTCGTACGGATGATCAACACCGAGCACGGTGCGTGATGGGAGACCTTGTTGGGCACTGAGCCCAACAGGAAGCGCTTGGCGCCGGTCATGCCCTTGTTGCCGACGACGATCAGGTCCGCGCCGCGCTCCTCGGCCACATCGAGGATCGCGTCGGCAGGGTCGCCCTGGCGCGGGTAGATGCTGACCTCGACGCCCGCGTCGCGCGCCGGCGCAGCGGCGGCCTCCAGCGCGAGGTCGACGTCCTCGCGCGGGTTGATCGCCCACTGCAGGTCCTCCGGGGCGTCGCGGCGTTCCTCGCGCAGGCGTTGTGCCGGCACCGGCTCGTAGGCGCTCACGATCTCGAGTGTCGCCCCCAAGGTGCGAGCCAGGTCGGTCGCCTGGCGGACCGCCTCCCCAGCCGTCTCGGAGCCGTCTGTGCCAACCACTATCGATTTGAACATGACTCCGACTCCTTGTGTTGTAGAGCTCACGCCGCGCTGCCTGCAAAGCCGATCATATCCGCGCCTGGCATAACGTTCAGGCACAGTGATCGACCTGCACTGCCACGTGCTGCCCGGCATCGACGACGGCCCCGCCACGATCCAGGGCTCGCTGGAGATTGCGCGCCGTGCAGCCGCGACCGGCACGCGCGTGCTCGTGGCCACGCCACACGTGAGCTGGCGCTACCGCACCGACGCCGCGACGATTGCGAGGCTCGTGGCCGAATTGAATGAGCGCCTTGCCTCGGAGGAGATCCTGACGGCCGATGGCCACCCGCTCGAGGTCCGGCCCGGAGCCGAGATCGCACTGACGCTGATCGCTGAGCTCACGCCCGTAGAGCTTCAGCGGCTTACCCTCGGGGGAGGCGGGTGGCTGCTGGTGGAGCCCCCCTTCACCCCCGTGGCGCCGAACCTCGACACGATCCTGTTGGAGCTGCAGCGCAGCGGCCACCGCATCGTGCTCGCCCACCCTGAGCGCTGCCCCGCCTTCCAGCGCGATCCGCGGATGCTGGAGCGGCTCGTGCGCGCCGGCATGCTCACATCGGTCACCGCCGGATCGCTCGGGGGTCGTTTCGGCGGCGAGGCGCGCCGTTTTGCGCTGGCGCTCGCCCGGGAGGGGCTGCTCCACAACGTTGCCTCAGACACCCATGACGCCGTCAACCGCACCCCCGAGATCGCCGCGGAGCTCGAGCGGGCGGGGCTCGCCCCACTCGCGCAGTGGTTGTCCGCCGCGGTGCCCGCCGCGATCCTCGACGGCGGGGAGATCCCACCCCGTCCCGCGGCCGCGCCGCCGCGCGCCGGACCGGGGCAGCGGCAGTGGTTGCGTCTCCTGAGGCGCTGAGCCGGGGCGATCGAGGAAGAGGGGGCCGACCGAAGCCGGGAGGCACGCCTGCGGCTTGCATCCCGTTTGGGTCAGCCGGCCGGCGGCGGGCTACGCCACCGATGATCGAGGAGAGGAGCCCGGCTCGAGCGGCGGCTGCGCCATCCTCTATGCGAGCTTGGTGATCGCAATGACCATCCCGATCACCACGAACACCACGATTGCGGCCTGTATCCAGATCCACGTTGGGGACATCGCCTCCGACAGCGTACCGGCGGCGACTATCGTGCAGGTGTGGCACGATGCCACGCACTCTCATGGCCGGACGCCTACTCAAGCTTGCCGCCGCCGCTCTGCTGTCGCTGTGCGCGTCGGCGGCGCTTGCGCCCGCGGGCCACGCCCGGCGC
>JBOGYA010000136.1:0-7478 GCA_050696515.1 Solirubrobacteraceae bacterium | reverse complement strand
CCGCCGGCCAGCTGATCGACCAGCTCGTCGGCTCCGCGCGACTGCAGCTCGCGGCGCGCTCAGAACAGGGCTTCAGCGAGCGGCTCGCCGAACGTGCCGCGCGACTGCCCGGTGTCGAAGTCGCCTCGCCGGTGCTGCGGGAGAGCGCGACGGTGCTCGGACCGAGGGGCGGCGAGCAGGTCCAGCTGATCGGCGTGGCCCCGAGCCTCCTCTCGCTGGGCGCTAAGGCGACCCGCAACCTTGGGGCAGGCGAGCTGCTGCTCGCGGGAGGGCTCGGCTTCCCCTCGAGCGTCGCGGACGCCGTCGGCGCGCAGCCGGGAGCGAGCGTGACGCTGCGCATCGCCGGGACGCTCCACTCCGAGCGAGTCCGCGCCGCACTGGGCACCCAGACGATCGGAGCGGTGGCGGAAAGCCCCGTCGTGATCGCGCTGCTGCCGGTAGCTCAGATGCTCACCGGCAAACGTGGGCTCGTGACCAACGTGCTCGTCAAGTCGCGGGCGGGCGCCGATCGGAGCGTGGCCGGCGAGCTCCGCGAGCTCGCGGCCGGTCGCGTGGACGTCACGCCGGCCGACGAGGAACTGCGCGTGCTGGAAACAGCCGCGAAGCCCAACGAGCAGTCCACGACCCTGTTCGCTGCGATCGCCGGGATGGTCGGGTTCCTGCTCGCGCTCAACGCGATCCTGCTGACCGTCCCCGAACGGCGCCGCTTCATCGCCGAGCTGCGCACGTTCGGCTACGACCCCGCGCAGATCGCCCTGATCCTCGCCGTGCAGGCGCTCGCGCTCGGCCTGGTCGGCTCCGCCGCCGGGATCGCGCTCGGCTACGTGCTCTCCCACACCCTGTTCGGTCAGGTTCCCAGCTACCTGACGGTCGCGTTCCCGATCGGCGCCCAGAGGATCGTCAGCGCGAGCACAATCCTGATCGCCATCGGGTGTGGCGTGCTCGCGGCGCTGCTCGCCTCGCTGCGGCCGATCCTCGACCTGCGCCCCGGCCGGGCGCTCGACGCGGTCATGCACGAGCATGGCGAGGCGGGGCAGAGCATCCCGCGACGGGTGACGGTCGCACTCGCGCTCACGGGAGCCGCGCTCATCCTGCTCACCACCGTTCTCGCGCTGGCCGTGCCGAGCCTGACGATCGTGGGCGGCGTCCTGCTCGCGCTCGCCGCGGTCTGCCTGGTCCCCCTCGCCTACACCGCGATCCTCGCGGCGCTCACACCACTCAGCGAACACTCTCGGGGAATGCTCTCGCACGCTGTGGTCGAGTTGGAGGCGACCGCGACCCGCTCGATCGCGCTGGCCGGGATCGCGGCGCTCGCCGTCTACGGGAGCCTCGCGATCGGGGGCGCGCGGCGCGACCTGACGCGGGGCCTTGAAACAGCTATCGCGCAGTACGAGGGCACGACCGGCATCTGGGTGACGACCGGTGAGAACGTGTTCAACACCACGAGCTTCCGTGCAGACAGAGTGCTGGCTTCGATTGCACGTGCTCCCGGTATCGCCTCGGTCCGTGCCGACCAGGGCGGGCTGCTCGATGTCGGTGACCGTCGCCTGCTGATCCGCGTTCACAGCCCCAGCGCTCCCGCGATGCTCCAGTCCAGCCAGCTCGTACAAGGCAACTTGGCCAAGGCGACCGAGCTGATCCGTCGGGGCGGCTGGGCCTCGGTTTCCGAAGGCTTTGCCAGCGAACACCATCTTCGGGTTGGCGGCTCCTTCGCACTGCCGACGCCATCGGGCGAACTGCATCTGGGCGTAGCGGCGATCACGACCAATCTGGGATGGCCGCCGGGAGCTATCACCTTCTCGACAGCCGACTACTTCCGAGGCTGGCAGACGGACGAACCCACAGCACTTGAAGTCAACCTCCGATCTGGTGTGGGCCTTGACGAGGGCAGGCGTGCGGTGCAGGCCGCAATCGGTCCCGACTCCGGTTTGCAGGTACAGACCTTCCGCGAACGCGAAGCTCAGACCGACGCCAGTGCTCGCCAGGGCCTGAGGAGCCTCGGCCAGATATCGGCTCTGTTGCTGATAACCGGCGCGCTTGCAATTGCCGCATCGCTCAGCGCTGCCATCTGGCAGCGTCGCAGCCGGCTCGCGGCGATGAAGACCTGGGGGTACGACCACCTGCAGCTCTGGCGCTCGCTGCTTCTGGAGAGCGCAATCGTGCTTGCCATCGGTTGCGCCAACGGCACCATACTCGGCGTGTATGGGCATGAGCTCGCCGATCGATGGCTCAGGCTGACAACCGATTTCCCCGCACCGTTCGCCGTCGGAGGGCCGCAGGTGCTGATCCCCTTGGCGGTGGTGGCCGGCATCGCCCTGGCGGTGATTGCGTTGCCGGGGCTGGCCGCAGCGCAGGTGTCGCCGAGTGTGAGCTTCCAGGAGTAAACGTGGAACGGAACTGGCCTGCGGAATGCTGTACCGATGGCGGGACCAGCCTGCAACCCGGGGGCGCGGGGGTCGGCGTTCGTGGGCGCGGCACGACGCTACTGGCTCAGCGTCTTTCCATGCGTCTGCCGTGAGGCCCGCAACTGGCGCCTGCGCGCTGGCGAGATCCCCGACCCGGCGCTGCGCCAATTGGCGTTCGACGCCCAGCGCACCAAGCGCGAGAACCTCGACGGTGTCGCCGCGTTCGCCGCGTTCGTTCCATCCGCTCACCGGGAGAGCGTCGTGCGGGCGCTCACCGCCTACCAGGTGGCGTTCGACTACATCGACACGATCTCCGAGCAGCCCAACACCGACCCCGTCGCCAACGGGCGGCACCTCAACCAGGCGCTCCACACAGCCCTCGAACCCGGCGTCGCCCATCTCGACTACTACGCCCACCACCGCCAGCGTGACGACGCGGGCTACCTGGAGAACCTCATCGATGCCTGCCGCGCCGCGGTCGGCACGCTCCCCTCCCGCGCCGCGGTCGCCGAGCCAGCGCGACGAGCCACGACGCGCGTCGTCACCTACCAGAGCCTCAACCACGGCGACGCCCACGGCTCGCACGACGCCTTTGCCCGGTGGGCGCGCGCGGAAACGGCGCCAAGCACGGGCCTACGGTGGTGGGAGACCGGCGCCGCCGCCGGGTCGCAGCTCCCGGTGCTCGCGCTGATCGCCGCGGCCGCCAGCCCACACGTTCGCCCGGACGAGGCTGCGGCGATCGAGGGCGCCTACTTCCCCTGGATCGCTTCCCTGAGCACACTGCTGGACAGCCTCGTCGATCGCCATGAGGACGCCGGCAACGGCCAGCGCAACCTGATCGACTACTACTCCTCACCGCAGGAGGCCGTCAGCCGCCTGCAGTTGATCGCCGCCGAGGCTCTACGTCGCACCCGGGCGCTCGGCGGCGGCGAACACCACACGATGATCCTCACCGCGATGGCGAGCCTCTTCCACTGCTCCCCGCAGGCGTCCTCGCCCTACGTCCGTCTCGCCACGCAGGCGATCGTCGACACGTTGGGCGACCTCGCGACGCCCAGCGTGCTCATCCTCAGGGCCCGCCGCGCCGTAACTCGTCTGACCGAGCCGGCGGCGCCAGCCTTTACACGACCAACCTCCGAATGTCAAGGGATGACTAGGGGCATTGACACTAGTGTCAGCGCCTCTAGTCACGGACGGTCATAACGGGCAACATCCTCCACGCGATGAGACGTGCGTGACCCTTTGGCCTCATGGAGTGACAACCCAGTGCATCTGCCGCTCACCTCCCAGCAGGTAACCGAAGTCGTGCGTGAGGTATGTGAGGATGGGGCAAGCCTGTCAGTGTTGTTGTCAGGGCTGGCCTCTCGCGTGGAGATACCCCCGTTCTCGGTCTGGGAAGAGCGCTACCGCGAGGACATCGACGGATCGCGGTTCTCGCTGTCGCTGCTCAAGGGGCTGGTGGTGCTCGCCTGCCTGCTCGGCGGCGAGTCGGTGGGCGTCAACGAGCTGGCCGCGAGACTTCAAACGGGGACGAGCACCGCCCATCGCTACCTGAACACGCTGCTCGTCCTGGAGTTGGTCGAGCAGGACCCCAAGACCCACCGGTACAGGCTGGAGCCGTAGGTCCGGTGCCGGCCACACGCCGATACGAGGTGGTGCTCATGACCTACGGGTCACATCTACTCGCGCGCCTCGATGAGCTGCACATCACCACGGTCGGCGGGAGCGTGGACGAGGCACTCGCGAACACACGCTACAAGGCGCTGCGCGCGATCGGCCAGTACGAGAGCTCCGAGACCATCCCATTGCCTGAGCACAAGACGCTCCGCTGCCTCGAGCTGCCGTTGCCTCCACCGCTCCGGCGGCGCGCTCGCCGTATCGGCCATCTGCACGTGATCGAGGACGAGGGTGTCGTCTGCCTGTAGGGCGATCCGAGGAGGACTGCTGGGTCGCGGAGAGCGAGTACGTGGCGTCTGACGGCAGTGAGGGGAGTGTCAGCGTCGTGCTGGGACGGTTCGAGGCCTTGGTCGCCCGCGGCCTGTTACAGGTTCTGCGCGAAGGTGAGAGCTTCCGAGTCGTTGGCAGCGACCTCGACGGTGCCGCCCTCGAGCGTATCGTCGCACGGAAGGCGCCGGAAGTTGCGATTCTCGATGAGGCGGCCGTGGCTGGGCCTTCGGTACTCGAGCGTGTGAGAGCTATCCGGCCGACCATCGGGATAGTTGTGTTTGCCCATCGTCCCACTCGTCCATACAGAGCTCGCGTGTATGCCGCCGGGGCTGCTTGCCTGCCCAAGGATGTCTGCGCGGCAGAGATCCTCGCCACGATCCGTCTCGTGGCAGAGGGCAAGCATCCAGCGGAGGTGGCAGCGCTTACTCTGCGCGAGGCGGAAGTGCTTGAGTGCATACAAGCAGGCCAGACTCGCACCGAGATCGCGCATACTCTGCAGATCGGCGTGGAGACGGTCCGTACGCATACGGCCAGCGTTCGCCACAAGCTTGGAGTACGCCACAAGCGCGAATTGATCGGGCTCCCGATCAATGGCCAATCTAACGCACAGTTGCGCTGACTGAGGCTGCTGTGGCGTCGCCGCATCCACGTCGGGTCCCCCTTTTTGGGGGATAAAGATCACCCTTTTCGGGGGATAGACACGCCTCTAACAATCGGATACGTTCGGTCATAGCAGTCATCCTGTTCCGATACTTGCGCCCTGCACGAAAAGGAGACACCATGAAGAGCTGCCGGTTGAGATACGAGCACAGCACAGGCCGGTTGGTCTGTCTGATGGCCCTCGCCGCCGCCCTGCTGGGGTGTGTTATTCCCCAGGCTGCAAGCGCAGCATCGGGGTTTGCGCTTTCCAAGACGGCAGTCCCATATGCTATCTGTCCCGAACCATCATCGTCGGCGGACGCGACATGCGAAGCTATCGCCGTCCCAACCGTTGCTGCTAGCTCTGCCGAAGCCACAGGACCAGAACTCGAAGGCTCGGGGGAAAAAGGGGGCTTCAACCCAAAAGACCTGCATGAAGCATATAAACTGCCCGAAAAAGGCGGGAAAGGTACTACTATCGCGATCGTTGATGCGTACAACGACCCCTACGCACAATCTGACCTAGAAAAATATCGCGAAAAATACAAAGTCTATTACGAAAGTGGTGTAACTGCGTGCACCGAAGCCAACGGCTGCTTCAAGAAGGTGAACCAGAAAGGCGAAACCAAAAACTACCCGGAAAACGAACCAGGCTGGGCTGGCGAGATATCCCTCGACCTCGATATGGTTTCTGCTGCCTGCCCGGAATGCAAAATCCTACTAGTTGAGGCAAAAGAAGAAGGGATCTCCAATCTCGGACCCTCCGACGAAGAGGCAGAAAAACTCGGCGCGACCGTGATAAGTAATAGCTGGAACAAGGGTTTTGAGGGCACGAGTTCAAAAGAAGTTGACTCAACTGAAGAGGCGGAATACAATAAATACTTCGATCATGAAAAAGTACCTATCCTTTTCTCTGGAGGCGACTATGGTTATTCGGTTCGCTATCCGGCTGTGTCTCAATATGTAATCGCAGTTGGTGGAACAAAGCTAAAAAAGACATCAGAAGGATCTCGCAAATGGAGCGAAGAAGTTTGGTCGAACACCGAATACGGATATAGAGAAAAGGGTCGAGGTACCGGCAGCGGCTGCAGCAAATATGAACCGAAGCCGAAATGGCAGACCGACAAACCATGCACGCATCGCATCCAGAACGATGTCGCTGCGGTAGCAGCGCCGGAATCGCCAGTATCTGTCTACGACACTTACGAAAGCGGTTGGGCAAACTCCGGCGGAACCAGCGCATCGGCACCCTTCGTGGCCGGAGTGGAGGGGCTTTCAACCAGTCATTCGAGGGCACTGAAAGCCGACGCCTTCTACGTTGCAAAAAGTTCGCTCTTCGATGTCACAAAAGGGAACAACGGCACGTGTACGCCGCCGACGGAAGACGAATACTTTTGCACCGCCGAGATAGGATATGATGGCCCAACGGGTAATGGTGCGCCCGACGCTGCGCTTGCCACTGGACCTTCTGCGACAACGGAAGCAGCGACTGCAATAACAAAAACCGGTGCTACGCTGAACGGCACAGTGAATCCAGAAGGTGTCGAAACGAAATACTATTTCGAATACGGCACGTCCGAAGCCTATGGGAACAAAACGGCTGAAGCAAGTGCGGGCTCGGGCACGAGTAACGTGAAAGAGAGTCAAGCCATCACAGGCCTCACTGCTGGCAAACAGTATGACTACCGGATCGTCGCGACGAACAGCAATAAAGAAACGAGCTACGGGGCTAATCGGGTTTTTAGCACGCTGCCAAACGCGCCTGAAAACACAGTATTGCCTGTGGCCTCGCCGGCGACGCCCGATCAGGCGGTTCCCGAGTCCACGACTACAGGTACGTGGACCAACAACCCCACCAGCTACGCCTACCAGTGGGAACTCTGCAACTCTAGCGGCATCGAATGCAAAGAAATCCCGGGTGCGACCAGCTCGACCTATACGCCAGTCGAAGCAAATGTGGGAGACACGCTCGCAGTGAAGGTCACGGCGAAAAACAGCGGAGGGGAAGGCTCGGCGCACTCAAAAGCGACAAATCAGGTGCAGCCGATTGGACGGATCACCGAATACTCGCTGCCATCAGAAAGCGGCCCGAAAGGGATTACCGCGGGTCCGGACGGGAACCTGTGGTTCGTTGACCATGATACCCAAAAGATCGGGAAGATCACGACGTCGGGTACGATCACCGAATACTCGCTGCCCTCAGGTAGCTATCCGTACGATATCGTGGCGGGTCCTGACGGCGACCTGTGGTTCACCGAGTTTGGCAACGGCAAGATCGGGAAGATCACGACGTCGGGTACGGTCACCGAATACTCGCTGTCGTCCTCCAGCAGCGAGCCGACCGCGATCACCGTGGGTTCGGACGGCAACCTGTGGTTCACCGAGTATGGCACTGAGAAGATCGGGAAGATCACCACCTCGGGCACGATCACCGAATATGGGCTGCCGTCGGAAAGCGGCCCGTGGCAGATCACGGCGGGTCCGGAC
>JBOGYA010000135.1:0-7480 GCA_050696515.1 Solirubrobacteraceae bacterium | reverse complement strand
CCCCCTGCGCTCCTGGTCGATCTCCCCGATCAGGTCCGCCGCGTCGTCCGGGGCCATCCGCGCCACCACCGCCGCCACCTGCGCGTCAGGGCGCTCCCTGATGAACTCGAGTTGGTGGTGCTCGTCGAGCTCCTCGAACACGTCCGCCTCGAGCTCCCGGTCGTGCCCCACCGCCTCGATCAGCTCCTCCCCCTCGTCGTGGGATGCTGCCTCCACCAGGTCGGCGATCTCCGCCGGGTGCAGGTTGGCGAGCTTGCGGTATGAGAAGCGCAACCGTGCGCTCGGCACGTGGCCCACGAACGGCTCCATGTCCGTCCAGTCCAGGAACGGCCTGTCGGCGATCGCCCGCTTCAGCGGCTTCGGCAGCGCCCGGCGCAGCTGCGCCCTGGCGCTCGGATCGACTCCCACCACCCGCCACCAACCCTCCACGCACGCCAGCTCGATCTCGTGCGCGCTCACCAGCCGCGGCGGGTCGGCCTCGACGTTCACCAGCTTGCGCCCCAGCACGTCCTGGCGCAGCAGCACCTCCCCGACGCGCCGCTCGAACCGCCCGAGGCTCAGTTTCTGGCCCGACAACCTCGCCGCCCGCGCCTGGAGGGTCGCGATCTTGTCCACCGGCACGAATAGCTCCCGCCCCCCGATCCGCGCCTTCAGCCCCGTCACCGGCGGGTACCCCCCGTCCGCCAGGCGCACGATCACGTCCTCCACTCTCCCCAGCCGCTCCCCCGTGCGGTCCAGCAATGGGCTGCGCAGCAGCATCGATAGGTGCAACACTGGCTCGGGCAACGCGCCTCATACGTTAGGGCATCCCCCGGAGGGTCACGCGCGGGAGGCCGCCCTGCCGCGCTGCTCACGTGGGCCTGCCTGCGGCCTTTCTTACGCGCCTTTTATGGCTCCGCCCCATGATCTTCACGTGCGCGAACGCTCCCCCCGCCCGTGGCCCGTCTACCTTCTGGGCGCGCTCTGCGTGGGCGCGATCGTCGCCGCCGTGCTCGTCGTCGGGCCACCCTCACAGTCGGTGGCCGCGCAGAGCCGGCTCGTCAAGGTCCAGCGAGGGGTCGTCCAGTCGACCGTCTCGGGCTCCGGCAACATCCAGGCCGCCACCCAGCTCGACCTCGGCTTCAAGACCTCCGGCGTCGTCACGCACATCTACGTCGCCGCCGGCGCCCACGTCACCGAGGGCCAGCTGCTCGCCGAACTGAACCCCTCCTCGGCCGAAGTCACCCTCGAACAGGCTCGGGCCTCGCTCCAGGCCGCCGCAGCCTCCCTTGTCCAGGAGGAAGAAACCGACGGTGAACCCTCCTCCGGGTCTGACTCCTCTCCCTCCGGCTCGGGTTCGGGCTCCACAGGCTCAAACCGGGCCGGTGGCCGTGAAAGCTCGAGCACCACCACGCCCAAAGCCACCCTCAGCCCCGCCCTCCGCGAAGCCAACATCGCCTCCGCGCGCGCCGCCGTCAAGAGCGACCGCCTCACTGTGCAGAGCGCCGAAGAGGCGCTTGCGGACACCAAGCTCTTCGCTCCGATGACCGGCACCGTCGTCTCGCTCTCCGGTGAGGTCGGCGAAGCCGTCTCGGCCACCGGCACCACACGCTCCTCCTCCGCCTCCTCCGCCTCCTCCGAATCGGGGTCCGGATCCTCCTCCGCCCGCGGGGCCGGCGCGGCCGTGGGCGCCGGCTCCTCCTCCGCAGGCTCAAGCTCGAGCTCAGGTTCAGGCTCTTCCAGCTCCTCCTTCGCCGTGCTCAGCGACCTCTCCTCGATGCAGCTCGTCGTCCCCCTCTCGGAGTCCGAAGTGCTCGATGTCCGCGACGGCCAGCCCGCCACCGTCACCGTCGAAGCGCTCGAAGGCCTCAAGCTCGCCGCGCACGTCCTCTCCGTCGCCACGCTCCCCACCACCAACAGCGGCGTCGTCAGCTACGACGTCACCTTCCAGCTCGACCAGCTCGCGAGCGGGCTCAAACCCGGCATGTCCGCCACCGCCGAAGTGGTCGTCAAGCAGGCCGAAGGCGTGAACGTCCCGACGCGGGCGCTCTCCGGGGGCTCCGTGACGGTCGTGCACGACGGCAAGCAGGAACGCCGGCGGGTCGTCACCGGGCTGGCGGGCAACAGCACGACGTTGATCCTCTCCGGCCTTGCGGCGGGCGAAGAAATCGCGCTGCCGGTGGCGAGCGCCGGCGGGGCGGCCAGCCTCACCTCCCGACTCGCCGGCCGCTTCGGCGGCGGTGGCCTTGGCGGCGGTGGCCTCGGCGGCGGGGGCGGGGGCGGCGTGTTCTTCAGGGGCGGCGGCTGATGCGCTCGCGGCGGCCGCCGGTCATCCAGGTGCACGACGTCACGAAGACCTACGACCTCGGCCAGATCAAGGTGCACGCGCTGCGCCACATCTCGCTGCGCATCGCCCGCGGCGACTTCGTGGCCGTCATGGGCAGCTCGGGCAGCGGCAAGAGCACGCTGATGAACATCCTCGGCTGCCTCGACGTCCCCACCCGCGGGCGCTACGAGATCGACGGCACCGACGTGAGCCTGATGGACGAGGACGAAAGGTCGGACCTGCGCAACCGCAAGCTCGGGTTCGTCTTCCAGAGCTTCAACCTCGTGGCGCGCACCACCGCGCTCGCCAACGTCGAACTGCCGCTCGCCTACGCGGGCCTGAGCCACGCAGAGCGCCGCCGCCGCGCCACCGGCGCGCTCGCCGCGATGGGCATGGCCAACCGCCTGCACCACCAGCCCTCGGAGCTCTCCGGCGGCCAGCAGCAGCGGGTCGCGGTCGCCCGCGCGATCGTGACGAACCCCTCGCTGCTCCTCGCCGACGAGCCGACCGGCAACCTCGACTCGCGCTCCACCGAGGACGTCCTCGCGATCTTCGCGCGCCTCAACGCGGAGGGCCGCACCGTCGTGCTGATCACGCACGAGCCCGACGTCGCCGCGCAGACCAAGCGGGTGATCCGGCTCAGCGACGGCGAGATCGTCGAGGATCGGCGCTCGCTCGGCGTGCACGACGCCCCGCCCGCGCCGCACCGCCAGAAGTCCGCCCACCCCCACGCCCTCGAGGCCGCGAGCGGCAGCGGCGGCGCGCAGCCCGCCACGATGGCGCTGCCGGCGCGGGAAGCACGGCCATGATCGGCGTCGAGACGCTGCGCATCGCGTGGGGTGGGCTCGCCGCCAACAAGCTGCGCTCCGGCCTGACCGTCCTCGGGATGACGATCGGCGTGGCCTCGGTGATCATCCTGATCGCGGTCGGCAACGGTTCCTCCAAGGCGGTGCAGTCGAGCATCGACTCCCTCGGCACGAACGTGCTGGTGGTGCAGGGCTCCGGCGGGTTCCGCGGCGGCGCGCGCGCGAGCGCCGCGACCTCCGTCTCGCTGACCAAGGCCGACGCCGCAGCGTTGCAGAGCAAGAGCCTCGCCCCGGACGTCAAGAGCGCCTCCCCGGTCGTGGACGCCCCGGACGTGAAACTGGTCTTCGGCAACACAAGCTTCGAACCGTCCTCGTTCGTCGGCACCACCCCCTCCTACATCCCCGCCCACAGCTACCGGCTCGCCGCAGGCGCCCCCTTCACGGCGGAAGACGTCGCCAAGCACCGGCGCGTCGCAGTGATCGGACAGACAGTCGCCGAAGAACTGCTCTCCGGGCAGAGCGCGGTCGGGCAGAGCATCAAGCTCAACGGCTCCTCCTTCGAGGTCGTCGGGGTGCTCGCCCCCAAGGGCTCCAACGGCATCACCAACGAGGACGACGTCGTGATGGCCCCGCTCACCACCGTCCAGGACGCCCTCTCCGGCCCCGGGCCGATCGACTCGATCACCGTCGAGGCGAGCTCCGCGGAAACGCTCAACGATGCCGAATCAGAGGTCACCCAGATACTCGAGGAACGCCACAAAGTCAAGGACACCGCCGAACCCGGCTTCACGGTCCTCAACCAGGGCTCACTGCTGGAAGCCTCCAGCTCGACCTCCGGCGTCTTCACGACGCTGCTCGGCGAGGTCGCCGCGATCTCGCTGCTCGTCGGCGGAATCGGGGTGATGAACATCATGCTCGTCTCGGTGACCGAGCGCACCCGCGAGATCGGCATCCGCAAGGCGATCGGCGCCCGCCGCTCCGACATCCTCACCCAGTTCCTCACCGAGGCGCTGCTCGTCTCGCTGATCGGGGCGCTCACCGGCGTGCTCGTGGGCGTGCTCGGCAGCCAGTTCAAGATCGCCGGGGTGCAGCCTGTCGTCGCCGCCTACTCGCTCCCCCTCGCCTTCGGCGCGGCCGGCCTCTCGGGCCTGTTCTTCGGCACCTACCCCGCGGCGCGCGCCGCCACCCTGCGACCGATCGAGGCATTGCGCTATGAGTGAGACCCTCTCCCCCCAGGAGCCCACCGTGCCCGACGAGGAACTCGTCGTCGAGGAGTACGACGAGCTGCCCCCCAGGCCGAGGCGGCGTCTGCTCGCACCGGTGCCCGTTGCGCTGCTGGGCTTGCTCCTGGTCGCCTGCGGCTTCATCGGTGGCGTGCTCGTCGAGAAGGGGCAGACCTCCTCCTCCACCGGCAGCTCGGCTGCTGCCGGCCTCGCCTCCAGGTTCGCGGCCCTGCGGGGCGCCGGTGCGGCGGGCAGCACGAACGGCGGCACGAGCGCCAGCGGGGCGGGCGGCAGCGCCACGGGCAGCGGCTTCGCGGGGCGCCTCGGCGGCTTCGCGGGCGCGGGCGGCGCCACGATCGGCGAAGTCTCCTACATCTCCGGCCACACCCTGTACGTGACCGACGCCGAAGGCAACACCGTCAAGGTCACCACCTCCACCGCCTCTTCGATCACCAAGACCGTCAAAGCCGGCCTCCACGGCATCCACCCCGGCGAAACCGTCGTCGTCCGCGGCGCCAAGGGCTCGGGCGGCGCCGTCAGGGCAGAATCGATCAGCGTCGGCGGTGCGGCCGGCGGCGGACTCGCCGCGCTGTTCGGGGGCGGGGGAGGCCGCGGTGCAGGCGCAGCGGGCGGCAGCGGGAGCGCGGGCGGCGGCGGACCGGCTCTCTTCGGTGGGTGATTCCCTATCTTGATGTCCCTCGACAAAGGAGCTCCATGCCACATCCCAGGACCCACAGCCGCACACCGGCAGCCGTCACACTGCTGATCCTCCTGCTCGCATCCGCCGGGCTGGCGGCGTGCGGCAGCTCCGGCAGCTCTTCGAGCACCTCCGCTCAGACGACCGCCAACGCGGCAGCGACCGGCACCCCCGGAACGACATCCTCGGGGACATCCTCGACGGGCACCACCCCCGGCACGACACCCTCGGGGACGTCCTCGACGGGCACCACCCCCGCCGGGCGGCCCAACGCGGGGCGCTTCACCGCGATGCGCGCGTGCCTGGCGAGGAAGGGCATCGCCCTCCCTCAGCGCACCCCCGGCGCCGGCGGTCCGCTCGGCGGCGGTCCCCAGCTGCCCAAGGGCGTAACGCGCGCGCAGTTCGCCGAAGCGCTCAAAAGCTGTAGCGGCTCGAGCTTCACGGGCAACCACTTCCACAGGGTGCCGCACGCCTTCAACAGCCCGCGCTTTCACCAGGCGCTCGCCCGCTTCGCCGCGTGCCTACGTCAGAACGGGGTCAACGTGGGCGAACCCAACACCACTGGCAAAGGCCCGGTCTTCGATACCAAGGGCATCAACACCGGAAGCCCCCAGTTCAAAGCCGCCGCGACGAAGTGCAGGAGCGTGCTGTTCAGCGGCTCGCCGCCAAAAGCCACTCCCGGCGCCGCCGGCTGAGCCCGTGCACCTGGCTGCGCGGCACACCGGCGGATGGGGCGAGGACTAGCGAGAACCGGCGGGGGCTCAGGGAGAACCGGCGAGGATCAGGCGCCCGCGACCAGGCCGCGGGCGCCCAGGTCACGGTTGGTGGGGGCGGCCTGCGGGTCGCGGATCGCCGTCGCGCTCGGCTTGGCAGCGACCACCGGCTTCGGCAGCGCCGCGATGCGCCCGATCAGCTGGCTCCACTGCGCCTCGTTCAGGTCCCCCGTCACTGCCAGCGGCGAAGCCGCCGCCGGGCCTGCCGAGCCGTGAGCAGCTGCGGCGTGAGCCGTCGCGGGGCGCAGCGGGAGGAAGTCGATGCCGATGTGATCCCAAGCGGAGGGGGTCGCCTGCGTGGTGGAAGCTTCCGGGTACTTCATCAAGCTCACGATCCGGTGGGGCGCGAACCGCCCGCGGAGGGTGAGCAGCGTGCGGATCGCGGCGTCCGCGATCGTCCCCCGGCCCTGATGGCCGGCGACCGGGACCCCGTTGATCGCGGTGATGTCCACCGCCGTGCCGCGGTCGTGGGCCGCCCGTGCCGCGGCGGCGTCCGCGCCGGTGGGGATGCTCAGTCCGGACGGGGTACCTCCGCCGCGTGGGCACCGTAGCGCCGCGACAGTCGGCTGCAGTCCGCTGCGGGAGAGGAACGTCAGCACCGCGAGCACCCGCGTGTCGATCGTGCCCGCCGTCACGTCCCGGCGACCGCACGCATCGAGCTGGATCCCCGGGTCCGACAGCACCGCCCGCTCCAGTTCTCCTTTGGACATCAGCAGCGCATCCCCCGCGGTCGCGCCGAGCAGCGCGCTCGCGCCCCGCGAGCCCTTCGGGTGCAGCGCCACGCCGAGCTGCCTCCAGTTCGCCAGCAGCGGCTGCGGGTCGATCGTCCCGTTGTCCCCGGCGGGACGCACCGCGAAGCGCAACCTCCCCGCGCTCGCGCCCGTGGGCGTTTCCAGGTGGCCGAGCACCGTGCCCGCGGAGACGATCGAGCCTGTCCGCAGCGTGAGCCAGCGGCCGTTGCCCGCGGTGGACCTCGCGGTGTGCGCCGCCGCCGCGCGTGCGATCGGGTTGCCGGGGTGCGCGAACAGGCGGACCCTGCCCATCCCCGGGGGCGCCGTTGCGCCTTCCGCTTCGGTCGGGGCGCTCGCCGCGGGTGCGGAGTGCGCGTGGTGGGATCTCACCTTGAGCGTCACCGGCGGCTGGTGGCCCGCGCTCGCGGGCAGCGTCGGGGCCGGGTCCCGCTGTGGTTCGCTGCCCGCGCCGGCGGCCTGTCCCGAGGCGAGCCCGGTGGAGCCGGCCTGAGTGGAGCTGGCCTGCGTTGAGTCAGCCTGCGTCGAGCCGTCCGCCGTCGAGCCTCCCGCTGCCCCCGCCGGGCGGGCGCGCTCGAGCCCTGGGACGGAGGGGCGGTAGCGGTGAGCGATGCTGCCGAGACCGGCGTAGGTGAACACGTCCCCGTAGATGTCTCGCAGCACGAGGTAGCGCCCCAACCCGTGGGAGTGCCCGAGGTGCACGATGCGCCCATCCTCGACCGCTACGACGGGGGCGCCGGGAGCACCAAGGATGTCGGTCAGCTGTGACGCCTTGGCGGGTGTGTTCGCAGCGGCCTCCGCGCGCCGAGCCGCAACCTGCGGAGACGGAGGGGGCTTTGAGCCTGGCTTAGCTGGGGCACCAGCGGATGCGGCAGCCGCGGGGGCCGGCGCGGTGGGCGCAGGCACAGCGCCCGCGGTGGGGTTGGA
>JBOGYA010000134.1:0-7567 GCA_050696515.1 Solirubrobacteraceae bacterium | reverse complement strand
CATCTGCACGCTCTGCCTGGAGGGGCCGATGGAGGAGCTGACGCGCACGGAGGTCGCCCAGCCTGCGCTGTTCGCGGTCTCGATGGCGATGACCGAGCTGGCCCGCCAGGCCGGCGTGCAGGCGGACTACGTCGCCGGGCACTCCCTCGGCGAGTACACCGCGGCGGTCGCCGCCGGCTGCCTGAGCGCCGCCGACGGGATCGCGCTCGTCTCCGAGCGCGGCCGGCGCATGGAAGCGATCCAGTCCCAGCGCCCGGGCGCGATGGGGGCGGTCATCGGCCTGCCCTCCGAGCAGGTGGAGGCGCTGTGTGAGACGGCGCGCGCCGAGGGCATCGTCGCCCCCGCGAACCTCAACACGCCGAAGCAGATCGTCGTCTCGGGCGAGGAGGACGCCGTCGAAAAGCTGCTCGAGCTCGCCCAGGAGGCCGGCGCGGAAAAGGCGATCCGCCTGCGCGCCGGAGCGGCGTTCCACAGCGAGCTGATGGAGCCGGTGCAGAGCGCGCTGGCCGAGACGATGGGGGGCCTCGAATGGCAGGACCCCAACCCGCCGCTGGTCTCGAACGCGTCCGCGCAGGTGGTGGACAGCGCGGAGGGCGTCCGCGCGGCGCTCACCGCGCAGATCACAAGCCCGGTGCGGTGGGCCGACTGCGTGCGCACGCTGCTCGACGCCGGCGTGACCTCGTTCCTGGAGCTCGGCTCGGGGCGCGTGCTGGGCGGCCTTGTCCGCCAGATCGAACCCGAGGTCGAGGTGCTCTCGGCCGACTCGCCCAAGAAGCTCGCAAAGTTCCTCGAGCGCGCCGGCGCTTGATGGCGGCGCCCACCGCGGAGAGGTACGACGTTGTTGTGATCGGCGCCGGCCTCGGCGGGCTGTCGGCCGCGGCGTGCCTGGCGAAGGCCGGGCGCCGGGTGGCGCTGGTCGAGCGCGAAGCGGGGCCGGGCGGCAACGCGCGCGCGTTCCGCCGCGGTCCCTATACGTTCGACCCGGCGATCCACGTCACCGCCCAGGGGTTCAACGTGGAGTTCCTGGACTTCTACCTCTCCTCGCTGGGCATCGACGGGGAGGTCGAGCTGCTGCGCGCGGCGGACTGCTTCGGCTGCGACATCGGCGGCGAGCGCTGGACGCTGCCGGTGGGGGTCGAGGCGCTCAAGGACTACCTCGCCGAGCGGTTCCCGCGCGAGGCGGACGGCGTGCGGCGCTTCGTGGAGACGTGCGCGCAGACGACGCGCGAGTCGCAGGCCCCGCCGCCGCGCGTCGGCCTGAGCGACCTGGACGCCATCAAGGCGCAGCTGCCGATGCTGTTCAAGTACCGCCGCGCCACGCTCGCCGACGTACTCGACGAACACATGCGGGACCCGCTCGCG
This sequence comes from Solirubrobacteraceae bacterium, assembly GCA_050696515.1. Classification (GTDB taxonomy): domain Bacteria; phylum Actinomycetota; class Thermoleophilia; order Solirubrobacterales; family Solirubrobacteraceae; genus Palsa-744. Next base: position 6,205 of record JBOGYA010000134.1, on the reverse strand, counting down.
AAGGCGGTGTGCGGCGCGCAGTGGCCCTACCTCGGGCTGCCGCCCGGGCGCACATCGTTCATGGCCTACAGCGGCGCATGGATGGCGCTCGTCGAGCCCGGCCCGGTGTACGTGCGGGGCAGCTTCCAGAGCCTCGCCGACGGGCTGGCAAAGTGCGTCGAGGACAACGGCGGCGAGGTGCTGCTGTCGAGGACCGCGACGGCGATCGAGCTGGCCGACGGGCGCGTGGCCGGCGTGCAGCTAGACGGCGCCGAGCGGCTCGCCGCCGAGGTGGTGGTGTCTAACGCCGACGCACGCCAAACGTTCGAGCGGCTGCTGCCGGCGGAGGCCCTGCCGGAGCGCTTCCGCCGCCGCCTGGACAAGATGCGACCGTCGGTCTCGGCGTTCGTGCTGTTCTCCGCGGCCCGGCTCGACCCGGCGGAGCACGGCCTCTCCCACGAGCACTTCGTGTACCCCGACAGCGACCACGACGCCAACTTCGACGGTGCGCTCGGGGGAGCGCTCGGGGGCACGTGGTTCAGCGTACCGACGATGCACGACCCCACGCTGGCGCCCGCGGGCGAGCACGTGGTCGTCTTCAGCAGCCTGATGCCCTACGACGTCGGCGAGCCGTGGGAGCAGGCCAAGCCGCGCTACACCGAGCTGATGTTGGAGGCCGCCGAGCGGACGCTGCCCGGCTACCGCGAGGCGCTCACGTTCGCCGACAGCGCGACCCCCGAGACCTTCCAGCGCTACACGCTGGCCGAGCGGGGCGCAGCGTACGGGTGGGAGAACACACCCAACCAGACGGTCCCCAAGCGCCTGGACTACCGCACGCCGGTAGAGGGCCTGTACCTGGCCGGGCACTGGACGCACCCCGGCACCGGCAGCATCCGCTGCCTGCTTTCCGGTGCCCAGACCGCCGCGGCAGTCGAGGGCCACGAGAACCCGGTCGAGCTGCTGGCATCCCTGCACAGCGCCGCCTAGCGAGGCAGCCCTGATCGTCGAATCCAACACCGCCGTGCCGATGCGCGACGGGGTGCTACTGCGCGCCGACGTCTACCGCCCCGAGCGGGCCGAGCAGGTCCCGGCGGTGCTCGGCCGCACCCCCTACGACCGCGCGTTCGGGCCAACGCTGCCGGCGATCCTCGACCCCGAGCGGACCGTCGAGGCCGGGATCGCTCTCGTCTCGATGGACGTGCGTGGCCAGCACGGCTCCGACGGTGAGTTTCACCCGTTCCGCGCCGAGCGCGCCGACGGCTACGACTCGGTCGAGTGGGTCGCCGTACAGGAGTGGTGCAACGGCGCCGTGGCGATGGCTGGACGCTCCTACACGGCGGCGACGCAGTGGCTGGCCGCCGCCGCGCAGCCGCCACACCTGCGCGCGATCGCGCCGATCGCGATCGGCAGCAACTACTTCGGCGGGTGGGTCTATCAGGGCGGCGCGTTCCAGCTTGGCTTCAACCTCTTCTGGGTGCAGATCATGGCCGGGCGCGGCAGGCGCGCACGAGTCGAGGAGCAGTACAGCCACCTCCCGTTGGCGGACGCTCCGCTGGCGCGGGACAGTCCGGGCGGGGGCTTCTACCGCGAGTGGCTCGAGCACCCCCTGCTCGACGACTACTGGCGCGCGCTGTCGATCGACGGCAGCTACGGCGAGGTCCGCGTGCCGGTTCTCAACGTCGGCGGGTGGTACGACATCTTCCTCGGCGGCACGCTCGAGAACTTCATGCGTATGCGCCGCGAAGGGGGCAGCGACCTCGCCCGGAGGCACACGCGGCTGGTCGTCGGCCCGTGGGCGCACGGCAGCACGTACGGCGCCTACCCAGATCACTCCTTCGCGGCGTTCTCCTCACAGGACAGCATCGACATGCTCGCCGCGCAGCTGGAGTTCCTGGGCGGGCAGTTGTTCGAGCACGAACCTACTGACGCCACCGCTCGCGAGCCCACCGAGCGCGCTCACGGCGCCACTCGGGAACCCGCCGAGCCCGCGGCGCCGGTGCGGATCTTCGTGATGGGCGCCAACCGCTGGCGCGAGGAGCCGGAGTGGCCGCTGGCGCGCGCCGTGCAGGAGCAGTGGTACCTGCACAGCGACGGCGACGCCGCCACGACCGGCGGGGGGCTCTCGCGCGCCGCGCCGGCCGACGAGCCGCCGGACACGTTCACGTTCGATCCCCGCGACCCGGCGCCGACGATCGGCGGCCCGACGTCGCTGCCGGGCAAGTTCATGCGCACCAACGCCGGCCCACTCGACCAGCGCCCACTCGAAGGCCGCCGCGACGTGCTCGCCTACACGAGCGAGCCGCTGCCGGACGACCTGGAGGTGACGGGGCCGCTCAGCCTGAGGCTGCACGCCGCCACCAGCGCTCGCGACGCCGATTGGGTGGCCAAGCTCTGCGACGTCGAGCCCGGCGGGTTCTCGCGGATTCTCGCCGAGGGCGTCCTGCGCGCCAGTTTCCGCGAGGGATTGCAGCGGCAGGTTCCGGTGCAGCCCGGGCTCCCGTACGAGTACACGGTCGACCTGCAGGCGACGAGCAACGTGTTCCTACGCGGCCACCACGTCAGGCTGCTGCTCACGAGCAGCTCGTTCCCGCGCTTTGACCGCAACAGCGGCGCTGCCCTGCCGCCGGGCGACGTGCGCGAGGAGGACCTCCACGCCGCCGAGCAGACGATCTTTCACGACGCGCAGCGTGCCTCCTGGCTACTGCTGCCCGTAGTCCCCGCTTGACGGACCACGCCCACCCGTCCCGCTGGCGCGCACTCCTCCCCCAGACCTCGCCCGTCCAAACGCGCCCGCGCGCCTCCCTGGTGGTCTGCGGAGCTCGGGTGCCGGCTGCGCCTCAGCCGGCCACCGCGGCACCGCGCGCCGCGAGGTCGAACTCCTCGACCCCGGGGAGCAGCTCGAGCGCCTCGGCGAGCGTCATGCCGTCCTCGGTGAACAACCCCTCCGCCTCCCACTTGCCGGGGTCCAAGCTGACGGCGAGCGGGTTGATCCGCGCCTCGGGGTCGGGCGGCTCAGGCAGGTTTTTGGCCGCGAGGAAGAAGATCCACGTCGCCATCGCCTTCACGACCTCGACTTTCTCCCGGGCGCGCTCGATCATTTCGCCCTGGTCGAAGGGCTGCCCGATTTCGTACTGGGTCTTGACGATCGGCTCGAAGTCGTTGCTGAGGACCGACACGCCTTCCCACTTGCGCGGTTCCAGCGGGTGCCATTCGCGGAACAGGCCCTGCATCCGTTCGAGCAGGGGGATCAGCGTCTCGAACATGTCGACGATGTCGCCGAGGTCCTCCGGCTGGGTCATCTTGCCGTGCACGAACAGGAACGCCAGCGTGCAGAAGTAGGCGGTGTTGTCGTAGAGCTGCTTGGCGAGCATCACCTGCGGGTTGCCGAAGAACTGGTACTGGTCCTTGTAGAGGGAGATCGTCGGGTTGAACAGCTGGAAGAAGAAGAAGTTGAAGAAGTCCAGGCGCTCCTCGATGTCCTCGCCGTCGAGCTCGCGGCAGATCAGGTCGCCCCCGAAGCTGTTGCCGTAGGCGATGTAGTCCGAGCCGGGCGAGTACAGCGCGTCGATGAAGCCCCCCGCCTCGCCCGTCAGCGTCCAGCGGTCCATCGAGAACATCTCGCTGGAGGCGTAGGAGAAGTCCTCGATCACGAGGAAGTCTTCGACCTGCTCGCGCCGGCCCTTCACCTCGGCGGCGAGCTGCGGCTCGTGCGCTTCCATCCAGCTCAGCAGACCGTCGAACGTGTTGATCTGGTCGAAGGGGTGAAAGCGCGGGTCGGCGCAGAGGCCGATGCTGATCGGGCCGGAGGCGAGGCGGATCAGCCACAGCCAGTAGCCCTCGTCGACGAGGTGGGTCGTCGCGTAGCTGCGGATCCCGAGATTTTTCTCGCGGTTCAGCCACTCCTCGTCCTTGATCCACTCCTCGAAGTCGAGCCCGCCGCCGAGGCGAAACCAGGCGGCGTTGATGTGGTGGCCGGTCTCGGTGCCGAGGCCGAGCTTGTTGCGCAGCACGTTGCGCCGGCCGGTGGCGTCCACCACCCAGTGCGCCGTGACGGTGACCGTGTCGTCCTCGTGCGCGAAGGTCACCTTGTGGTCCTCGGTGCCGGGGCCGATCTCCACGTCGGTGACCCGCCAGCCGCGGTAGGCGTCGGCGCCGGCGGCGACGCAGCGGTTGAACAACTCGTTCTCGAAGCGCCCGCGGTCGATCTGATGCGTCCACACTGGGTGATCGCCGGGCGTGGCCGGCGTGCAGAACTCCACGCGGCGGCTGAGGTCGGAGTTGTCCCCCGCCGGCATGTAGAAGCGCAGGCCGAGCTTGCGCAGCTGCACGGACTCCAGGTGATCCTTCATGCCGAGGATCTCACGGTAGTAGTAGGCGCCGTTCTCGACGGTGGACTCACCGACCTTGAACGCGGCCTCGGGCGCGGGCTCGGCGCGTTTGTCGCACACCAGCACCTTCGTGTCGGGCCGCTGGCGCTTGAGCTGGAGCGCCATCGACAGACCGGCCAGGCCGCCTCCCATGATCGCCACGTCGTAGTGGCCGTGCGGCGCACGCACGGCCTTCATCTCGGGAATCGACGCCGAACGATCTGCCATCTGCTCCTCCTTAGTGGTAAGCCCGTGTTAGGTCAGGTGCTACGCCGATAGGACCGCGAGGATCTGCTCGCCCAACTGCCCGCCGCTGCCGGAGCCGAGGATCTTCCCGTCACCGTCGATCGCCACGCCGACCGCCTCCTGGTCGACGCCGCTCAGCCCGAAGCCGTCGATGACCTCGCCCGACCAGTCCATCAGCATGATCACGTCCCGCGACGGATCGCCCAGCGGCGGCTTGCCGGCGGCCGCCAGCGTCGCGGTCTCGTCCTGAACGGCCTCCTGAAAGGCTTTCTTGAGCTGGCTCTTGACGACGATCCGCGCGGCCCGCGGCGCGGCGCGCAGGTCCGAGACGCCGATCACGGGCAGCTCGTCGGGGTGGTGCTCGGCGCGGATCGCGTGGATGCCCTGCTTCAGCTGCGGCGCGCTCTCGCGCCCGCCGAACACGACGACGACCGTGCGACCGCGAAAGTCGCCGAGCGACACCTTGTGCCCGAGCACGTGGTCAAGCGTGAAGTCCGGGGCCTGCGCGGGAAGCTGTTGCGTGGACATGCTCACCTCCAGTAGACGACGTCGCGCCGGGAACTGTACCCGAGTGCGCCTCGTCGCATCTGGTAGGTTCGCCGACGTGACCAGGGTGGTTGTGGTCGGCGCCGGAATCGGGGGTCTTGCGACCTCGATCGCCCTGCGTGAGACGGACGCTGAGGTCGTCGTGCTGGAGCGGGCGCCGGAGCTGGCCAAGGTCGAGTTGGGCGCGGGCGTCACGCTGTGGTCCAACGCGATGGCGATCCTCGATCGGCTCGGCGTGGGAGCCGAGGTCCGCGAGCGCGGCGCGGTCCTTCAGTGCTTCGAGCAGCGCACCGCGCGCGGGCGGCTGCTCTCGCGCTGGCCGCTGGATGAGATGGCGCGCCGGCTGGGCGCTCCCATCTGCGGGATCAACCGCCCCGACCTCCACGCTGCGCTGGTCGCCGGCGCGGGAGCACAGGTCAGGACCGGGTGCAACGTCGAGCGCTTCGAGCAGTCGGACGGCGCCGTCAGCGTCGCGCTTTCGGCAGGCGGCAGCGAAGCGGGCGACGTGCTGATCGGCGCCGACGGGATCGACTCCACGATTCGCAGGCAGCTGCTCGGCGCGCAGGCGCCGCGGCACTCCGGGTTGACGATGTGGCGCGCGAACCTGCCCTACGACGAGGAGTTCGCTCCGGGCGTCGACTTCATCGCGTGGTGGGGCGCCGGGACGAAGTTCGTCGTGTTCCGCTCCGGGCCCGAGCGCCTGAGCTGGGAGGGCATCGTCACCAGCCCGCCGGGCGGCCAGGACGCTCCCGGTGAGCGCAAGCGCGCGGCGCTCGAGCGGTTCGCGGGCTTCACCGACCCGGTGCTGCGGGTGATCGAGGCCACCAGCGAAGCGGCGATCTTCCGCACCGACGTGTTCGACCGCCCGCCCGACGAGCGGTGGGGCGAGGGGCGCGTGACGCTGCTGGGCGACGCGGCCCACCCGATGACGTTCGCCGTCGGGCAGGGCGCGGCGCAGGCGCTCGAGGACGCGCTCGCGATCGGCCGCGTGCTGGGCGAGAGCCCCCGCGACCTCGACGCGGCGCTGCGCTCCTACGAGCGGCCGCGGATCGCCCGCGCCGCGCACT
>JBOGYA010000133.1:0-7608 GCA_050696515.1 Solirubrobacteraceae bacterium | reverse complement strand
CCCGGGGGGTGGCGGGCACTGCAAATGAACTTCGCGGGGACCTTCGGGGTGGACGCCCCCGGGGCTTGGCGGAACCTGATCGACGACCACGCCCCGGGAGGGCGCGGCGTGGTCGTGGCGGTGCTCGACACCGGCGTCGCCTACGCCAACCACGGGCGCTTTCGCATCTCACCGGACCTCTACCGCTACCAGTTCGTGAAGGGCCACGACTTCGTCGCCCACAACGCCCACCCCTACGACCGCAACGGCCACGGCACGTTCGTGGCGAGCACGATCGCGGAGGCCACCAACAACGGCAAGGGCCTCACCGGCATCGCCTACGGGGTGCGCATCATGCCGGTGCGCGTGCTCGACTCCGAAGGCAACGGCAACGCCTCCACGATCGCCCAGGGGGTGCGCTTCGCCGTCAAACACGGCGCGCGCGTCATCAACTTGTCGCTCGAATTCCCCGGTGGCATCACCGCGTCGGAGATCCCCCAGCTGATCTCCGCGCTGCGCTACGCCGACCGTCATGGGGTCGTGGTGGTGGCCGCCGCCGGCAACGAGGCGCACTCCGCCGCCGCGTACCCCGCCCGCGCCCCCAACGTGATCGCCGTGGGCGCCACCACCGAACACGGGTGCCTCGCGTCCTACTCCAACTTCGGCGCCACCCTCACCCTTGTCGCCCCCGGCGGGGGGCCCGACGCGAACCTCCCCGGCGACCCCAACTGCAACCCCTCGCTCCCCCCCGGACGCGACGTCTTCCAAGTCACCTTCCGCGTCATCTCCCACCCCCGCCGCTTCGGGATCCCCGGCGGCTACGAAGGCACCTCGATGGCCACCCCCCACGTCGCCGCCGCCGCCGCGCTGGTGATCGCCTCCCGCGTGCTCGGCCGCCACCCCACGCCCGCCCAGGTCGCGGCGCGTCTGCGCGCCACCGCGCGGCCCCTCGGCGGGCCGTCCGACTCCGCCCTCTACGGCGCGGGCCTGCTCGACGCCGCGGCGGCCACCGCACCCGGTGGGCCGGGGGCGGTCGGCGGGTAGCCCGCACCCGCCCAGCCGCACTCGCAATCGGTGCAATGGACGGGCGGGACTGGATATATATAACTTTTCAGACCTTGTCTAATAATTGTATACACGATCAAATAGCTAGTATATCTATAGTAGATATAGAGTGGGGGTGTGAGTATTAAAAATCGAGAGCTTGTCCCACCATGGTTACACCAACTTCAAAAAGTTAATAGTCACTCCTACACCCCATACGATGGCTATACGCGCGGTTGATCGCGGCTGCCATCTCCCCGCGGAAGCGCTCACGCCCGAAGCGCGCGGCCCCGGCGCGCACGGCGGCCTCGTCGAGGCGCAGCCCCTCGAAGCGCTCGATCGCGCCCGCCAGGCCCTCCACGGTCTGCCCGTCGAAGAGCACCCCGGTGCGCCCGTCGCTCACGGTCTCGCTGGCCCCGCCGACGCCGTAGGCGACCACCGGCACCCCCGCCGCCTGGGCCTCCACGGGCACGATCCCGAAGTCCTCCTCCCCTCCGAACAGCAGCGCGCGGGCGCCGCCCAAGAGCTCGTCGCGCTCGCGTGCCCCCACGCGGCCGAGGAACTCGACGCTCGCCCCCGGCGGCGCCGCCGCACGCACCGCCTCCAGCGCCCGCCCGTCGCCGGCGACCTTCAGCGGGACCCCGAGACGGGCGCAGGCGGCGACGGCGAGATCGACGCGCTTGTAGGGCACGACGCGGCCGAACACCAGGTAGAAGTCCGCCGGGGCACGGGGCAGTCCGAGGAAGTGCTCGACGTCGACGGGCGGGTGCACGACCTCGGCGGTGCGCCCGTAGCAGCGCTCGATGCGCCGCGCCACGTGGCGCGAGTTGGCGATGAACACGTCCGGGCCGGCGGCCCCGCGGAGGTCCTGGCGGCGTAAGCGCCCCAGCAGCGGAGGCAGCGCAAGCCGCGTGAGGCGCCCCACGTCCTCCCCCTCCAGGAAGCCCTCCTCCCAGGCGTAGCGCATCGGGGTGTGGCAGTAGCACACGTGCAGCGCGCCCGGGGGGGTGCGCACGTTCTTGGCGAACGCGTGGTTGCTGGAGAGCACCAAGTCGAAGCCGGAGAGGTCGAAGGAGCGGTAGGCGCGGTCCATCAGCCCCACCAACCTCTGGTAGTGGCGCCGAGCGCCGGGGATGCGGTTGAGGTAGGAGGCGTGGACCGGCCGCCCGGTGATCAGCGCCGGCCAGGGGGCCGGGTCGTAGATCGAAGTGAAGAGCTCCGCCCGGGGGAACATCTCCAGCAGCTCCTCCACCACCTGCTCGGAGCCCCCGGGGACGGTCAGCCACTCGTGGACCACCGCCACGCGGGGAAAGCGCGCGCGCAGCTCGCCGATCAAGGACTCGCTCAAGCTCGCGAGGGTACTAGCGCCCCGGCTGCGGGTCGCGCCCGCGCGTCGCGAGCGCCAGCAGCGCCAATCCCAGCGCGCACGCCAGCCCCAGCGCCAGGATCGGCGCGCCGCCCAGCAGCCTGTCGATCGCGTCGCGCGGCGGCGGGCGACCGCTGGCCGGGGCGGCGCTCAGCGAGGCGGCCACCGCCTGCATCTCCGCCACGGTGCGCGCATCGGGGTAGCCGGTGACCGGCAGGCGGTACTTGCGCTGGAAGTAGGAGAGCGCACCCCGGGTGCGCACGCCGAACGCGCCGGCGCGTTCCCGGCCCAGCGGGTAGCCGAGCACGTGGAAGAGCCGCTGGACGGACTGCACGGTCGCGCGCGGGGGCCGCGGGTGCGGCGCCGCCAGCGCGGGGGAGACCAGCGCGAACGCGAGCGCGAGCGCCACCGGCACGACCACAAGGCGCCCACGGTGCACGCTCGGCCGGGGGACGCCGTGCCAGCTCAGGCGCACGAAGCCGAGCAGCAGCAGGCTGTAGAGCACCACCCAGTAGGCCGAGCTGACGTCGAAGCTGTTCAGGAGGGAGTGGTGCGCGAGCGACCACCCCATGGTGGCGGCGAGCGTCGCCAGCAGCGCCATGTGGGGCAGCGCCAGCCGCCAGTGCCAGGCGTGGAGGTTCTCCTTGCGGGTGACCACGTACCGCGGCTTGCCGTCGCGGCCCCCCCACACCGCCAGCGCGAAGGCGCGCGCGTAGGTGAAGCTGAGGCCGGCCCACACCAGCCGCGCGCGCCACAGCTGCTCGAACGAGAGCGGTCGGTGGACTGCGGCCATGTACAGCTCCAGCGCCGCGGCGAACGGCCAGAAGTGCAGCAGGAAGGCGCCGGTGCTGGTCACTACCGGGTAGTCGTGCAGGGCGAAGCCCACCGCCGGGGTGAGCAGGAACACGAGCGTGGCGGGCCCCTGAAGGTAGAACAGCGCGAGCTCGTAGAACTGCAGGCGTTGGCGCACGTTTAAACCACGTTTGGGCGCCCACAGCATCAGCCGCAGCGTGTCGAGCGCCCACGTCCCCCGCTGCTTGACAAAGTTCGGCAGGTCCTCGGGGGTGTGCTGGGCGTGGGCCCCCACGATCGGCAGGTAGCAGCCGTCCCAACCGCGCCGCAGCGCCTCAATCCCGGATTGGAGGTCCTCGACGAGGTTCCACGTCGGGAAGTCGCCGATGTCGCGCAGCGCGGCGCGGCGCCACACCACACCCGAACCGCAGGGGAACACCGCGTTGGCGGCGTAGCGTGAGGCCATCGCGCAGCCGAAGAAGTGCGGCTGGCGGTTGTCGAACGGGTCGCCGCGGTGCACCTCGCCCGACTTGACGGTCTGTACGAAGGCGAGCCGCTCGTGGGCCATCAGCTGGCCGACCGTCTCGCGCAGGAACCGCCGGTCGCCCACGAGGTCGTCGGCGTCGCGCGTCTCGATCAGCTCGATCTCCGCCGGCACCCGCGGGAGCGCCGAGTTGAGGTTGCCGGCCTTCGCCTCGCCGTGGGGGTCGCCCCTGCGAGGCGGGCGGTGGTAGCGGAGACTCGCACGGGGGTACTCCCCCGCGAGCCGGTTGACCATTTTGTGCACACGCCGATCGTGCGCGTCGTCGCTGACGAGCACCCACAGCCGCTCGTCCGGCCAGTCCTGGTCGAGCACCGAGCGCACCGTGCGCTCGAGCAGCTGCAGCGGCTCGCCGAGCGTGGGGACGATCACGGCGACGCGCGGCTCCGAGCCGGCGGGCACGGGCGAGCGCACCGGCACGGCGCGTTGCCAGCGGTTGCACACCGACACCAGCAGCGCGGCGACGACCACGACGGTGGCCGCCAGGAAGGGCAGCGACAGCCAGGCGTGTGCGAGGTCGGCGTGGCCGACCAGCCACGGCAGGAACCACACGATGGTGAGAATCAGGAGGATGCCCGCCGCCTGCGCGCGCCGGTCGTGGTGAGTGGTCCTGCTCATCTCGGCTCGTTGCGCCAGATTTCGATCGGTTCTGTGTAGGTGACGAAGCGCAGGTTGCGCCCGAGGTTCGTCAGCGTCGCCCGCGCCGAGTAGACCTCACGGAAGGTCCCGCAGCGCAGCATCTGCGCGCGCACCGCCGCCGGCCACGCTTCGCCGCCGGGGACCGCGACGAACCACTGGAAGCCGCACACGTTCACGGGACGTGCGAGGTGCTCGACGCGGTACACGTCGTACAGGTTGTACGGCGAGCTCACCCGGCCGCGGTCGTACAGGTAGGCGTCCTCGACCCACGCGGAGTTGACCAGCAGCCGTTCACCGGGGTGCACGCCGGCGCTCAGCACCGCCGCGGAGGGACGCAGGTCCGGCCAGCTCTCGTCGATGCGTACGACCTGCACCACCGCGAACACGGCCAGCCCGAGCGTGAGCAGGGTCGCTCCCAGCCACCCGCGGCGGCCCGCGAAGGCGCGCTCCAGCGTCACCCCGGCGAGCGGCAGGATGAAGAGCAGCCCGAACACGACATGCTTCTGATCGCCGGAGGGGTTGCCGGTGCCGAGGTGGTAGAGCGGCGCGGCGATCACGCCGGTGAGCAGCGCCGGCGCGAGCCACCGGCGGGCGGGCGGGCTCGAATCTAGCTCTGGCGCGCGGTGGCGCAGCCTCGCGAGCAGCAGCGCCCCCGCGAGCGCGAGCGCGAGCGGCACCGCCGTGTAGTAGACCTGCGAGTAGGCGATCTGCGCCGTGCTCACGCCAAAGCTCGGGTTTTCCTGTGTGCGGAAGCTCGCGAACCCGATCAGCTGCGCACGGTTGGCCATGAAGTAGACGAGCAGCACCGCGCCCGCAACCATCGCGAACAGGGACAGGTCGAGCGCCGCGCGCCGCCCGCGCGCAGTGAGGATCAGCAGCACCAGCGGAGGGGCGATGAAGGCCAGCACCGGGTACTTGCAGAGGCCCGCCAGCGCATAGAGCAGGGCCGCGCCGACCAGCCACGAGCGGTCGTCGCGACGCAGAAACTCGCTCACCGCCCAGAGGGCGCCGCCAGCGAAGGCGACCGCGGCAGTGTCGTACACCGCGAGGTGCCCGAGCGCGATCACCGGGCCGCTCGTCACGGCCGCCAGCGCGGCGAACGCGCGGGTGCGCGGCCCGAACAGGTTGCCGGCCGCCCCCACCATCCCCGCCATGCCGGCGGTGACGCAGAGCGCGGCCGCCGCGCGCGCGCCGGCGAGGCCCGCGAGCTTCCAGCCGAGCGCCGCGACCACCGGCCACAGCAGCGAGCCGGAGAACCACCCAAGGTAGTTGTCGGCGATCCCGTGGCCCTGGAGCGTGCGCAGGCCCGCGGTCACGTAGATGCCCTCGTCCAGGAACGGGCCGGTGAACTGGGCGAAGCAGATCGCCAGCTCGGCGGCCAGGAACACGCCGAGCAAAAGCCACGGCGCGCAGCTCAGCGCACGTGAGGCTGTGGCGGCCGCGGCGGTGGGGCTCGCCCACCCCGGCTGCTCCTCCTGGGGCCAGTCGCGCAGCCAGCGTTGCGGGTCAGGGGGCGCCGGCGCACCCGGGGCGGACGGACCCGGGAAAGACGTTGGCTCGCGTGGGACGAGCTCGGGGGGTGCGGGAACGGTGACGCTCACCGCGACGGGTCTCCCTGCGGCCCGACGTGCACCCACTGCGCGACGGAGGGCACGCCCTTGGAGCTCACGAGGAACACCATGTAGTAGCCGGGCGGGGCGACGTTGTCATTGCCCGTGACGCCGACGGTCAGCTGGCCGTTCGCGTTGCTCGTGATCGGCAGTGCGACCTCGCGCTGGTTGGGGTCGGAGGAGTGCGTGACCGCGCCCGGCCGGATCAGGACCGCGGAGCGGATCGACGCCGCGGAGGTGTAGCCGATGACGTGTTCGGTGCCGTATTCCCACTGCGAGGTCGCGGTGGTGCCATCGGCGGCCGTTTCGTTGGCCCGGCCGTCGATCGCCTCGATCGCGGGGCGGGGGCCCTTGAAGAGGTAGGGCGGTTCGTAGAGCGAGACGCGCGTCTCGAAGGTCGCGGTGCCAGTGGCTGCGTCGACCGGGTTGGAGCCCAGGGCGATCACGCGGCCGTCCGGCAGCAGCAGCGCCTCGGAGTGGTAGTCGCGGCCGACCGGGTCAGGGGCGACGGAGGTGAACTCGTTGGTGGCAGGATCGAAGAGCGCGGCCTCGTGCACGTCTTCGGTGCGCACGTACTCGGCGCCGCCGGTCTCGAGCACGGTGCCGTCGGGGAGCGCGACCGCCGAGAGGTACATCTTGCCGGCGCCGGCGGGCTCCATCGTGCCAGCTTCGGTCATCCCCTGCGGAAGGTTGGGACCGGACACCCAGTGGGGATTGGCTTCTTTGAGGTTGATCTCGTCGGTGAGGTCGATCGCGCTCTGGCCGGAGCCCTTGAGCGTCGTGTAGGTGTTGCCGCCCCCCATGACCATCACCCGCTGTTCCTGCGCGGGAGGCAGCAGCAGCGAGGCCGACTGGTCGCGCTCGTCGGGTTCGCGCAGCCCAGGGGTTGACTGCACCCGGGCGAACGTCCCGTTGGGACCTTTGACGAGCGCTCCGGGATTCGGTTCGTTGGGGTTTTCGCCCGGCCCGCCGCCGGGCGGGGCGACGCCGCAGTAGAAGTCGTAGAGCGAGGAGCCGCTGGGCGCCTCGGGGGTACCCTCGATGCCGTCGCCGAACACGTGGCCGCCGTCGTAAAAGAGGCGCCCGTCGGCGGTGAGGATCATCGAGGGGTACAGCCCCCAAAACCACGGGTAGGTCTGCTGGAGCTGGTCGCTGCCGAACCCCACCCACTCTCCGGGCTTGTCGCCCACGGCGTCTTCGCCGTTGGCGGGGTCGATGAAGTAGTTGGTCTTGGTGTCGCCTTCGCCCTGCTCGTCGAGCCCGCCGAAGGAGATCACGTCGCCGTTACCGAGCTCGGTCGTGCTCGGATACCACTCGCCCCCCAGCAGCGGCCCCGGTTCGGAGGAGTTGTTGGGGTGCGCCGAGTCGTAGGGGACGCTTTCGTATTTGTCGTTGTGGATGTTGAAGATCCAGCTCGTGTTCTCACCCTTGTACTTGGTGCTCGGGTATTCACCCGGCTTTGGTTCGGGCGGGTATTCGGAGGTGCCGCCGAGGATCAGCACGTTGCCGTCGGCGAGTTGCACGTGGCCCGAGCAGAACACGTCCTTCGGAGTTTCAAGTTCCTTCCAGGTGTTGGCGACCGGGTCGTAGAGGTAGGACTTGAAGCTGCCGGCCTTGAACGCCATCGGGTTGTTGCC
>JBOGYA010000132.1:0-7646 GCA_050696515.1 Solirubrobacteraceae bacterium | reverse complement strand
GTAGTACGCCAGGGTCACGGGGGCGCCCGGGTTCCCGAGGACGTTGCCCGACTGGGGGATGCCGCTGAGCAGCGAGGTCACCGTAGCGACCGTCGCGTTCTTCTGGCTACCAGTGGCGAGGCCTTCTTTTTTGCCCCCGCTGGTGGCGAGGAGGATCACGACGACGATCACGACCGCGGCGCCGATCACGCCGCCCAGCTGGATCGTGCGCCTGCGCCGTGCGTCCTGGGCGGCGGCGGCCTCGATCGCCTTGCGTTCGCTGCGGGCCTGCTCGCGCCGCTCCTTGCGGGTGAGGTCGGGGTCGGTGCCCGATACGGGAGTCATGGGGCAACTTTTACAGGTTCCGGATCAAGTTTGCTTAAGAACCGGTTTCAAAAAGACCGGCACGCCCGGATGCGCCCCTGGGACGCGGCGCTGGATCGCCACGGTCCGTCTTGCCCGTGCTACCAGCACGGGCTGCACCGGCCCGCGTCGCCCAGCTTGGTCCAGGAACGCCCCGGACGCACCGCCTATTTTGAAACCGGTTCTAAGGGGCCTCCCCGAAGGCGCCCCGTCGCGGGCGGACCCAGCCGGCGCGACTTGGCGAGGATCGCCACACTATGGAGACAGAAACATCGCCTCCGTAGCTCAGCTGGATAGAGCGTCGGATTTCTAATCCGAGGGTCGCAGGTTCGAGTCCTGCCGGGGGCTTCCATGGATTGCTTGTAGCTAAGCGGCTTGAGGAGTAGGGAGAAATCACTCACTTCAATTTCCTCCCGATATTTCCTCCCAAGATAGGCCCGAAACGCTGGGTGGCTCGGGCTGGGACAAGCGTTTCGGAAAAGGAGGGCGTAGCCCGACGCCTCTGGTGCCCGTAGCGGCGGCCACCTGGCCGCAACCTCAAGTGCGCTGTGAGGGTCGGGACCACAGCTCGCGCTGCCGCCGGGCCGGGCTGAGGGCTTGGCGATCCATCGCCCCTCAGTGCCCGCCGTTGATGGCCTGGGCTGCCGGGTGATCGCATGGCCCTCGTGAGTGTCCTGCACGGGGCGGCGTAAGTCGCTGGCTGCGTCGCTGGGGTCGGGGTCATGGATGGGTGTGGGGCGGCTGGCTGAAACTCGTTGGCCGGTTCGCGGGGCTCGGGGTCATGAGTCACGAGAGACGCGAGATCCCGGGATTTGTCCGGGGGGAAAGCGGCTCGTCTCACGACTAATGACTGGAGCTGCTGATGAGAGGACTTCTTCAAGTGTGGCTGGTCTTGGGCTTGGCGCCCGGAATCCGTTCGCGCCGGGGGGCGCCAGCGCGGCTTATGCGTCTATGGAGCAGTGCGCCGCGAATGAGCGAAGCGATCAATGGGTTCTGGAAGGAGGCCGTGTGATGGGCGCTAGTAGGAGTAGGGGCCAATCGGGCGGCACGGCGGCCGCTGAGCGAGTGGAGGTGTCGTTGTCGGAGCCGCTGCTCGATTGCGCGGCCGCGGCGGCGTTGCTGAACGTGCGTGTCTCGTGGGTTCGTGACGCTGCGCGGCTGGGGCAGCTGCCGTGTCTGCGGGTGGGGCGTCATCTGCGGTTCACGAGGCCGATGCTCGAAGAGTGGCTGACCGGGCAGTTCGCCCGCGCGCCGGCGGCTGGCCGGTCGTATCCGCGGCCGGCGCGCGCTGGTGGCGGGCCTGGTCGTGGCGTGTTTCGCGGGAGTACCCAGGCGGCGCTGTTGGCGAGCTTGGCCGAGAAACCTCAGAACAGAGAGGGAGCTGATTGATGATGGGTAGTGATCCTCGTTGGGGCACGGGAGGGCAGGGTCGGAGGGGCCGGTTGGATCGTCCGCCGGGGTGGACGGAGTCGTTGCTGGCGGGTCGTTCGCGCGCAGATAAGGAAGCCGACCAGGACGCGCAGATGCTCGCGATGCTGCTCGTTGGGGGCCTGCTGGGATTGCTGATTATTGGGTTGCACGCGGTGTTCTCCGCGGTCGGCCTGCAGCTGGGGTGGTGGTCGGCGCCGGTGTTCCTGCCGGTGTTCGCGTGGCTGTTGGTGTCGGCTGCTGCGCGTCAGGCGCTGCGGCAGGTCGAGCTTGACGTGTTGCGTTGGCGGCAGCGTCTGGCGGGCGGCGGTGGCATTGGGTTGGTGTTGTGGCTGGTGTGGCCGTTGTGGGCGGGGCCGACGGCGCGGGCGTGGAAGGCCGCGCATGGCGGGCTCCTCCCTGGCGGGATCGCCGGTAACGGCCCGCGCTACCCGCTCGGTGCGATCCTGGGCGCCTCCCCGGTGCTGATGGGGATGGTCGCGTTCCTGCTGCTCGTGTTCGTGATGACGGTGTGCCCGCGGGTCCGTGAACGCGAGCATCGGCGGCCGGGGCCGCCGGGTGGGCCGCAGCCGCTGCGCGCACCGCTGGTCTCCGGGCGGCCGTCTGAATCGCTCCCGATGCTGCCCGACCGTCGTAGGCCACCGGAGCCGCGCCCGCGGCTCGAGCGGCGCCCGGACTACCGCCCCGACCCTTGGCGGTTGCGATGATCTCACTGCTGCTGTTGCTCGGGAGCTTCGCGGCGTGCACGGCGGGCGGCCTGTGGGCGCTCAGCGAGTTCGCCGCGGCTCGCGGTTCGGGAGACGCCGACACGACCGAGGCGGCGGATGAGCCCGATGACCCGTGGCTCGCGTGGCGTGGCGCCGTGGCGGCCGGGAGGCATGTGTGGGCAGGGATCGCGGCGGGTGGGGTACTGCGAACCCCGGTGGATTGCGCAGCGATCATCGTTGGGCCGCCGCGGGCGGGGAAGACGCGGAAGGTGATCGCGCCAACGCTGGCGTGCTGGGCGGGGCCGGCGCTGGTCACCTCAACAAAGGGCGACATCCTCCAGAGCGCCGCCTACCGCGCGCAGCTCGGCCCGGTCGCGGTGTATGACCCAACCGGGTCGCTCGGGCACCCCGAGGTCAGCATCGGGTTCACACCCCTCGCGCGGTGTGCGACTTGGGACGGCGCGGTGGAGGTCGCCGCTGCGCTGCTGTCCCCGGCGTCCGCTGATGAGACGGTGCGTCACGGTGAGCATTTCGCGATTGCCGCGCGGGCGCTGCTGGCCCCGTTGTTCTACGCGGCGGCGCTCTCGGGTGGGGGGATGGACAGGGCGCGGGGTTGGCTGGGTCGCTCGGAGTTCTCGGAGCCCGCGGAGGTCCTGCGCGGCGCCCGTGCGACGATCGCTTTGGAGGAGCTGTCCGGGGTCGCCGCGCAGGCCGTCGGGGACTACCGGACCTCTGTGCTTGGGACGGCGCAGGTAGCGCTCGCGTGGGCGTCCCGTGCGGCCGTCCGAGCGTCCACCGACCCGGCGATCACTCCACAGATCGATCTCGGGAAGCTGATCGCTGAGCAGGGCACGCTCTATGTGGTCTCCCCGTCGCGTATCCAGGAGGAGCTCGCGCCACTCGTCGCCGCGCTGCTCGACAGCCTGTGCGCCCGCGCGATCGACCAAGCGATCGCCTCACCCACGGGGCGCCTCGAGCGTCCGTTGCTGCTCGCGCTGGATGAGGTGGCGAACATCGCGCCGATCCGCTCGCTTCCCAGATTGTTGAGCGAGGGTATCCAGCAGGGCATCGTCCCGGTGCTGGGGGTACAGGACATGAGCCAGGCCCGCGCGCGGTGGGGCGAGCACGAGACCGCGACGATGTGGTCGACCCCCGCATTGCGCCTCGTGCTCGCGGGGGTCGCCGACCCCTATACCGCGCAGCTCGTCTCCGACGCCTGCGGCGAGCACCTTGTCTGGCGCCCACAGGTCGCGGAGAACACTTCGACCTCCCATCAGGTTGAGCGGATGGGCCGGACGTTCACGGGTGGGGACAGTCACTCCTATGCCCAGCAGCGCGAGCGTGTGGTGCAGCCTGCGGACCTCCGAGCGATGCCCCCGGGTCGCGCGCTCGCGTTGCCGCAGGGCCGAGAGCCGGTCGGGATCGACTTGTTCCCCGGTGGCCCCGGTCTCAGCGACTGCGACTGGCAGGCCCTCTGCGGCGAGGGCCGCGGGCGGCTATGCGACCCACTCTGACGGCGGCGGGCCGCCCTTGAACCGCGTGGCCGTCGGATCGCCCGCCTGGGTCAGCTGGCGCTCTAGGAGCTCAAGGCGATCGTGGAAGAGGAGCTCGCCGCGCGGGTCCGCGCTCTGGCCGGAGTCCAGCTGTGAGCGCCACGCGCCGAGGGCGCCCAACACCTCTACGAGCGCCCGGTCGGTCCACCAGTCCCCCGGGAGCTTCGAGAACGCCCGCGGGTAGCGCTCGGCGAGCGCGCAGACCACGGCCCACAACTCCCTCCGCCACCGCTCGCGCTCACCCGGCGGCTCAAGCCACCCCGGCAACCCCACATTCCCACCCTCCCCCCGGGCGAGCGCTACCGGAGGGGCCGTGGCCAGCTCGCCGGCAGCTTGCGCTTGGGTGCTGAGCAGCCCGTCGCGGACCATCCGCGCTGCCGCCCTCGCCACGGGCTCCCCCGCGGCCTGCGCCCGCCGGCCCAGCTCCGCGAGCGCGTGCTCATCCAGCGTGATCGCGACACGACTCACAACGCCATCCCCGTCTCCCGCTGCAGCCCCGTATCCACGGCGAGCTGACGTGCGGTGGAGCGCTCGAGCTCACCGGCGATGTCGTCGTGCGTTCCCACTGTGGCGAACGCTACGGAGGGGATCTGTCCGCGGGAGGCCCGCATCAGCTCCGACAGACGCCCCACCCGCTCGGCGTCGAGGCCCTCGACGCCGAGGTCTTCGCGGGCGATATGCCAGTCAGTACCCTCACGTGCACGCGACGCCTCCACATAGGCGCCCTCCTGGCTTGTCTGCCACCCCCCGGTCACGACGACCGCGCGCTGCACCGTCGCGCCCTGCTGCCGGTACACATGCTGCGCATACCCCAACCGCAAACTCGACAACTCCTCACCCCCAACTGTCACCTCACGCTCGCCATCGGTCAACACCCACACCCGCTGCTCCCCGGGGTCCACCCCGACGACCTCCCCGCGTGTCCCATTCTCCACCCGGCGCTCGCCCTCGGGACGATGCCGGGCTACGAACGCCACCCGATCGCCTTCGCGTAGACCGTACGCGACCTGGGGCAGCTCGACCTCCTGCTCGCCAAGCTCGCCGCGCTCGGCTCGTAGGTGCTGCGCGCGGGCGTTGAGCCGGTCGATCTCCGCAGTCGAGGCATCGGACATCAACGCGACCTCGCGCACACCCTCACGCTCAGCGAGCTCAGCCCACTGGTTGACTGCCCTCTCCAACGCCTGCTCACGGGTATCGGCGAAGTGAAGCTGCCCGCGGGCCTGGTAGTGCGCCATCGCCTCCTCGGAGCGACCCGCGCGCAGATCCGCCCACGCCTGTCGCTCGCCTGGGTCGGTTGTGCGGCGTACCTCCGTCAACCTTGCTGTCGGCGCGGTCTCTGCGAGTTCCTCGAAGAGACCCCCCGCGCCGATCGCGGGAAGCTGCCGCGCGTCGCCGATCACCACGAGCTTCCCGCCGGACTCGCACACCTCACGGGTCAGCGCGTCCAACCTGCGGGTATCGCCCATCCCCGCCTCATCGAAAAACACGGTGCTGCCCTCGCCCAAGCCGATGCTCCCCATGTGGGCCTGCGCGACCAGCGAGTCGAGCGTCATCGTCTTGCCCTCCAGGGCCGGGCTGTCTTGTCCCAGCCGCTCGGCTGTGGAGCCGGAGACCGCCACGCCGAACGTCTCGCGCCCCGCGTGCTGCTCCGCGCGCGCTGCCGCGTCGATCACGACGCCCTTGCCCGCGCCCGCCTGCCCGACCAGGACCGCTACCCGCTCCGGGCCACCCAGCACCTCAACCGCGTGCTGTTGCTCGGCGCTCAACGGGCCACCGATCCGCTCCGCGACCTCCCGTCTCGCCGCTGTCCTGGCCCCCTCGCTCACCCCGGCGCCGGTGCCGGCCGCCATCTCCTCCACGCGCGCGTGGACCGCGCGCTCCATGCCCCGCACCTCACGAGTCGTCATCCGCCCACCCTCCAGCTCGACCACCTCACCCGAGGCGAGAAGCTCCCGCGCGTGCGCGGAAACCCGCTCCGGCGCCAGCTCACCGACGCCCTGCTCGAGCACCCCAGCGCGCAGCTCACGCTCGCTGAACGTCGCGCGCTCCCCCGTCAGCGATGAGGCGACCCGCTCCCGCCACCCCGCGTCATCCGCGCGCCGCACGCCACCCGGCCCGTCTGTGGCCCGCAGGTTTTCGACCTGGGAGCGCTCCACGTTCTGCCCGGCCACGCGGTCATCCCACGCCTGCTGGAGCTCCGGGCGGCTCTGCGGCGTCTTCGTCCGGCGGTTCTCGAGCTTGACGTTGCGCAGCTCATCGCGCTCCGGCGCACGACCGTACCGTGCACGGAAACGCTCCGCCGCCAACCACACTTCACGACTGCGCCCGCTCAACGCATCCCGCACGCCCTCCGAGACCCCATCGATCTCGAAGTAGCGGCCATCCCGTCCGGTACCCGCGACGATCCCGTAGCCCTGCTCCCGCAACTCGTCCGCGAGCGCCCCGCGGTAGAACGCGCCGAGCTCCCGCGCCCCCCTGAACAACGGGCGGCTCGCTACCGCCGCGAACCGCTCATCCCCCCGCACCACCCCAGTCACCACGACATGGCTATGCAGCTGCGGGTCCGGTGCACCACCACCCACGACACCCCTCGCGGTCGTATGGCGAAACTCCGCCGCTAACACATCACGCGCGTGCGCGAGAACCCGGCCACCCGCGCCCTCCCGCACCACCGGCACCTCACCCCGCAGATGATCGAGCGCACGCGAGACCGCCCGGCCGTGCGCCAGCTCGATGTCCTCGCGCTGCTCCTCGGAGCCGAGCGCCCACACCGCCGATACCGACTTCGGCGCGCTGAACGTCAAATCGATCCCGCCCGCCCGCCGGCCATCCGCGCCTGCCTGGCGGATGAACTCGCCGCTCACTGGGTGCCTGCCCTCCATCAACGCGACGAGCTGCTCCGCGCGAACCGCCTCGCCCGCCACCAACCCCAGCCGCTCCCGCGTCTCATCGAGGACGTGCCAGACGCCCTGGGCCTCCGTCGGCTCGCCCGACGCGGAGAGGTAGTAGTCCCCGCGCGCCGGCGCGACCGTCCGCGACTCCAGGTACGCGCTATAGCTCGCCGCCTGCCCCGCACCGATACTTGCCGCCGTCATCATCGCTTCCGAAATGTACCACTCTAAAATGTCACGCTCTGGCACAGTGCATCTAGTCTGTTTGGCCTTTCGCGCTGCGAAGCGCTCGGAGGAATTCCCCGCGCTAGTCAGCGGAGGAGGAAACCGACAGACCCGCGGAGGAGGAGCACGCTCGATGGTGTGCGGGCCGCAGTCGGTGCGGAGAGCTGCGTCGTAGCTGGTTGTCAAGCTTCATCTAAAATGTTTCCTACTCCTAGTGGTCCGAACTTGGTTTAGGATCTCGGGGATGGCGCCCAATCGTCCCGGCGAGATGTCCGCGAGCATGGCGGTCTTATGCCTACTGGTGGATGAGAGCCCCGACACCACATCCTCTCTCGGGGTTCGTTTGGCCAAGCAGTTCCCCGATGCGCGGTGGTCGCGCAACATCGCGCACAACAACGTGGACAGCTTGGCGAAGCAGGGTTTGATCCGACTCGTGAAGAAGGGTCCGGCTGGGACGTCTTCGTTGGATAGCTACGAGGCGACGAGCGAGGGTGTGGTGC
>JBOGYA010000131.1:0-7703 GCA_050696515.1 Solirubrobacteraceae bacterium | reverse complement strand
ACGCCGGGCGCAGCGCGATGGCCGCGCAGAACCTCGGCCGCGCCGGCCTGCGCGAGCTGGTGGAGCTGCGGGTCGAGGACGCTGCTGAGAGCCTGCGCGACACGCCCGACGGCAGCTTGGACATGATCTTCTTGGATGCCGAGCGGCCGGCCTACGCCGGCTATTGGCCGGACCTGGTGCGCGTGCTGAGGTCCGGGGGCCTGCTGGCCGTCGACAACGTGCTGTCTCACGCCGACCAGGTCAGCGACTTCCGCGCGCTGGTCCGTGCTGAGGAGCGCGTCAGCGAAGCCATGGTGCCGACCGGCGCGGGTCTGCTCCTGGTCGTCCGGAATCCTGCCTAGCCGCTCAGGACGGTTCTGAGATCACGAGGCGGAGGGCGCCGTCGAAGTCCTCCTGCTCGCGCAGGTGGCCGTGCTCGGCGTCCCAGGCGCCGCAGTGCAGCGCGGCGGCGAGCCGCTGCACCATCAGCTCTTCCACGTCCGGCTCGAGCAGCGCCCACATCGACTGCGCGCCGCGGACGGCCGGGTCGAGGAGCTCCTCGGGACGCCGCCAGAACGCCTCGAAGAACCCGTCGGTGCAGTCCCCGGGGGTAGGGATGCGCTCCACGCGCGTACGCCCGCCTAGGGCTGCGGCGATGTCGTCGGTGGCGGGGAACCGCGGCCGCTCCTCCACAAGTCCCTCGCGGAGGAACTCCTGCTGCCAGGCGGGCAGGCAATCGAGCTCGAACGTGAAGACCACGACCGGCCCGCGGGACACCCGGCGCAGCTCGGTCAAGCCGGCCTCCGGAGGCTCCCAGTGGTGGATCGTCACGCACGCCATCGCCGCATCGACTGCGCCATCGTCGAAGGGGAGCGCCTCCGCGTGGGCGGCGATCGCGGGCGCGGCACCGGCGGGGCGCTGAGCCCGCATGGTGGCGCTCGGCTCGACGGCCAGCACCCAGCGGTCGCACGGCTCGTAGGACCCTGTGCCCGCGCCGACGTTGAGCACCGTGCGGGCGTCGCCGAGCGCGGCATGGATACGCGCCGCAATTCGAGGGTCGGGGCGCCGATGCCGCGCATACGTGCGCCCGTGCCGCTCATAGTCGACCCGAGCAGTCACCCACCGGTCCCGCTGGGAGGGCAGTCCCGACTCTGGTATATCGATGGTAGATATGACACGTGAAGGGAGGTGCCGGGAGGGGTTTGCACAGTAATCAAAAATACAGAGTTGGTCTCACAATAGTTATACAAGGTTTAAAAACTATATATACGTGCCCGTCCCTTCACCATCTCTTCACCATATCTTCGCCATCCACTAGCCGCCCTGCCCGTCAGCGATCCCCGCGGCGGCCATCGCGCTGGCGTCGAAGACTTCGCCGGCGGGCGGCGGGACGACCGGGGGGACGGGACCGTAGCTGGTGAAGTCGATCGTGATCGTGCTGCTCACGCCGGTGGCGGCTCCCGGCGCGCCGCCATCCGTTCCGGCGGGGACGTTGGCGGCGATGGTCAGTTGCATGCGGCGCACCCGGCCCTGCGCATCCACCCACACATCCACCGGAATCGCGCCGGCGTTGCCGAGCTGTTCCAAAGCGGCCTTCGCGGCGGCCTGCGCGCTCGCGGGGAGACGGCCGAGGATGCTGCTCAGCTGGAGGGTGGCTTGGTAGTGGGTGGTGGGCACCCCGTCCGCCGGTTCGCTGCCTACCTTGACCACCCCACCGGAGCTCGCACGCAGGTATTCGAGGAACTGAGTGGGATCGCTCTGGTTCAACGAGGAGAGCTGGGAGAGGTCGATCCCGGCGGCCTGCGCGGCCTTGGTGAGGTCGAGCTTCATCCACGTCTTGCCTTCCGGCAGCTTGCCCGCGAGGAAGGGCATGTCCATGTAGATCACGGGGTACTGGAAGACCATCTGCACGGTGCCTGCCCCGCCCCCGGGTAGTGCGGAGGCGCCCGGGATGTTGGAGAGGTCCATGCTCATCTCTCCGGAGCGGTTGCGCTCGTCGAAGTAGCCGTTGGCGGTGATCGAGTACCCGCTCGGCAGGGCGGGCGAGGAGAGCTGCATCGTGAGCTTGATCCTGGCGCCCGCCTGCTGGCTGGTCACCTCGGCGGCGCGCGCGATCGGGTCGAGCGTCGCGGAGGCACCGCACCCACTCACGGCCACGCCCCCCGCCGCGACCGCGGCCAGCGCGCCAAGCGCAGCCAGGGCCTTCGCCAGCTTCCTGTTGGCGCGTCGGGTCCCCATCCTCAGGCTTTTCGGCTCTGCGCGGTGCGACCTTGAATCTCTTTTCGCTGCATATGCCATCCGCGCAGAGCGATCCTTTGCGCTGCATATGCCGCCCCCGCAGAGATGAATCCTTTTCGCTGCATATGCCATCCGCGCAGAGCGATCCTTTTCGCTGCATATGCCGCCCGCAGAGATGAATCTATTCGCTGCATATGCCGCGGCTACTCGACCCCTGAGCGCGCGCGATGAACAGCGGCGTCCCGCAGCCGATCGTCGCCCCAGAACAGCTCCTCGCCGATGGCGACGGTGGGCACGCCGAACACGCCGCGCTCGTGCGCAGCGTCCGTCGCGTCGCGCAACGCCGCCTTGACCACCGGGTCGTCGGCCGCCTCCCCGGCCGTGTGCGGATCGATGCCGGCCGCGGCCGCGGCAGCGAGCACGTGCTCGGGGACGCTGAGGTCGCGGCCCTCCTGGAAGGCGGCTCGGAACGCCCGCATCGTGAACTCGCGTCCATGTCCGCTCCGGAAGGCGAACGTCGCGACGCGCATCGCGAAGAGGTAGTCGGTCGGCCACGGGTCGGGCCAGCGCAGGGACGGCAGGCCTTGTGCTCGGGCGCGCCGCTCGACGTCGGTCATCCCTGCCTTGCGCCGGTCGGCATCGCCGAGCGCCCAAGAGGACCGCCGGTTGAGCTTGAAAAGGCCCCCCAGCAGTACGGGCTGCCAGGCGATCGGCTCGGGCAGGTGCTCCTCCAAACGCTCCGCCGTCAAGTAGGCGAACGGGGAGCCGAGGTCGAAGTAGAAGGTCGCTTGGGGCATGCCTACAGCCGCCTCCCGGCGAAGCCC
Organism: Solirubrobacteraceae bacterium; assembly: GCA_050696515.1. Lineage (GTDB taxonomy): Bacteria > Actinomycetota > Thermoleophilia > Solirubrobacterales > Solirubrobacteraceae > Palsa-744. Next base: position 4,662 of record JBOGYA010000131.1, on the reverse strand, counting down.
TCGGCGGCCTCGATCAGCGCGGCGTAGTCCTCGGCGCCGTGCCCGCGCCCGACGGTGGCAGCGAGCAGGTCGCGGGCGTGAGCGGCGGCGGGGAAGGGGACGCCGGCGGCCTGGGCTTCATCGAGGCAGAGGCGCACGTCCTTGAGCATGTGGTCGGTCTTGAACAGCGGGGTGTAGTCGTGCGCGCGCATCGCGCCGGCCTTGAGCTCCAGCTGGGCGGAGGCGCCGGAGCCGGCGGAGACGACCTGCGCGAAGGCGTCGAGGTCGAGGCCGGTGGCGCGCGCGAGCAGCAGCGCCTCGGCGAGCGCGGCGGCGTTGGCGGCGCCGAGGGCGTTGTTGATGAGCTTGAGTCCCTCGCCCTGGCCGAGCTCGCCGACGTGCACGATCACCCGGCCCATCGCCTCCAGCAGCGGCCGCGCGCGGGCGAAATCCCCGGGGTCGCCGCCGGCCATGATCGTCAGCGAGCCATCCTCGGCGCGCGGGGAGGAGCCGGTGACGGGTGCGTCGAGCAGCCGCACCTCCCGCGCGGCCAGCGCCGCGCCGATGCGGCGGGTGTCGGCGGGGGCGATCGTGGACATGTCCACGCACAACAGCCCCGGCCGCGCGGCGTCGGCGACGCCATCCTCGCCGAGCAGCACCGAGGCGACCTGCTCCCCGTCCACGACCATGCTCACGACGATCTCGCTCGTGCGCGCGACCGCGGCGGGAGTGTCCGCCGCCACCGCGTCGTGCTCGGAGGCCCACAGCGCGGCCTTGCCGGGGGTGTGCGTCCAGACGGTCAGCGGGAAGCCGGCGCGACGCACGCGGGCGGCCATCCGCGAGCCCATGATCCCGAGGCCGAGGAATCCGATCCGCTCAGGCATCCACGCATAGTGCCGCACCGCGGCCACCGGCGCGCTGTCCCACGGCGACCACCAGGGCGATCGCGTAACGGCCCGTGTGTTCGTCGCGCTCGCGGCCAGCTGAGGGTTTCATCCACCCTGCGGCCTATCGTGCAATGTCCATGCCATCTCCTCTCCACGCATCGCTCGCCGCGGGCGAGGCGGTGCTTCGTTTTCCCTACGACGAGCGCCTGCGCCACCTGCTGCGCGCGATCCCCGGCCGGCGCTGGGATCCTCAGGAGCGGGCGTGGTGCGTGCCGCTCGACCCCGAGCCCGCGGAGGCGCTCGCGCTGCTGCTGAAAGGCCTGCCGGCGCAGCCACAGGTGAGCGAGGAGCTCGCGCGCGCGATCGAGCGTCATCGCCGCAAACGCCGCCGGGGAGAGTGCGTGGTCGACCGGGTGCGGCCCGACGGCGAATGGTGGCTGGGCTTCGCCACCGACACGCACCCCGAGATCGTCGACGCGCTGATGGAGCACCCCGAGGCGTACAGCGTGCCGGCGATCGGCCGCGCGCAGATTCCACTCGACGAGCTCGCCGCGCGGCTCGTGGGGGAGCTGACCACGCGTTTCGAGGGCCTGCGCCTCAGCGACAACGCACGCCGTGCGCTGCTTGCGCTGCGCGACCAGACCCGCCGCGCGCCGGCCGACGGCTCGCGGGTCGAGAGGCGCGAGGAAACCAGCGTGTCCCGGAGTCTCGACGAGCTGGACGAGATCGCGTTGTGCCGCGACCGCCGCGGCAGGCAGTGGGTGCTGCTGGCAGCGGAGCACACGCCGCTCGCACGGGTGCTCGCTGGCAGGGCGGGCCTGCACGCAGGGGACGGCCCGGCCGGGACGTACGCGATCGCGGCGATCGAACACGACGCGGCGCAGATCGCCGAGCTGCTCGACCAGCTGGAGGCCGCGAGCATCGACCCGCGCGTGAGCGCCTGGCTGCAGCGCGCCACCGAGTGGCGCGGCAACATCGAAGTGGGGGGCTGCGGCGAGGAGCCGGTGTTCCTGCTGTTGGGGAACCACGAGCGTCTGCCGCCCGACCTGCGCGAGCGCGCGGCGAGCGTGCCGGGCGGCGCGAGCGTGCCGCTCACGCTGTAGTCGTGGCGGCTCATGGAGGGACGGGTTCGCGGCTGGGTCAGCTCCGCCGCGGATCGCTGTGTGGCGGCGCTGCGGGACGGGCGCCCGGCGCCGCCGGCGGTACTGGAGTGCTCGCAGGTCCACGAGGAGAATACGTTCGTTCTGGCCCCCGGCCACGACCCCGCGCAGCTCGAGGCGTTTGCGGCTCTGGCAGGAGCGCTGCCGGTCAAGCCGCGGCGCGGTGGCGGGCACGAGCACGGGCAGCTGCCCGCGATCCGCGCGGACCCGTTCTGTGTCCCGGAGCTCGACGCCTTCCTCGCCGGGCACGGGACCTGGGTGGAGCCGGAGGCGCTCGAGCTGCTGCAGGAGATCCGCGAGGAGCACGCGCGCGCGGCGGGCCTGGTCGAGCTCTCGGCGGCGACGGACGCGCCGCTTCAGGTCCCAGGGCTGGGGGGAGAGCTGAAGCCCTTCCAGCGCGCGGGGGTGAGCTACATGCTGAGCCAACGGCGCGCGTTCCTCGCCGACGAGCAGGGGCTCGGCAAGACGATCGAGGCGCTCGCGGCGCTGGAGGCCGACGGCGCCTACCCGGCGGTGGTGGTGTGCCCGGCGAGCCTCAAGCTGAACTGGCTGCGGGAGCTCGAGCATTGGCTGCCGGGCCGCAGCGCGCGGGCGCTGGTGGGCACCGGCACGGGCGTCTCGGCTCCCGCGACGCGGCCCGTGGACGTCACCGTCGTCAACTACGACATCGTCGCGGCACGGATGGAGGAGCTGCGCGCACTGGCGCCCCGTGCGCTGGTGCTCGACGAGTCCCACTACTGCAAGAACGCCGCCGCGAAGCGCACCCAGGCGGCGCAGCGGCTCGCCGCGGCGGTGCCGCGCGAGGGCCTCGTGATGGCGCTGACGGGCACGCCGGTGATGAACCGCCCCCCGGAGCTGATCGCGCAGCTGCGGATCATCGGACGGCTCGGGGACTTCGGCTCGGGCGCGCAGTTCGGGCGGCGCTTCCGCGGAGCGGACGCGCACCTGCGCCTGCACTGGCACCTGCGCGCGCGCTGCTTCGTGCGGCGCCTGAAGGCGGAGGTGCTGCCACAGCTGCCCGCCAAGACGCGCGCGGTGGTGCCGGTGGAGCTCGACAACGAGACCGAGTACCGCCTCGCCGAGCGCGACGTGGTGGCGTGGCTGCAGAGCCAGCCGCTCGACCTGCGCGAGCTCGACGCGAAGGTCGCGGCGGCGCTGCGCGCGGAGCGCCTGGTGCGGCTCAACGCGCTCAAGCTGCTCGCCGCGCGCGGCAAGCTGCACGCGGCACTCGCGTGGATCCACGACTTCCTCTCCTCCGGCGAGCGCCTCGTCGTGTTCGCCCACCACCGCGAGATCCAGCGCGCGGTGCTCGAGCGCTTCCCGGGGGCGCTGCACATCCTCGGCGCAGACAGCCACGCTGCGCGGGACGCCTCGCTGAGCGCCTTCCAGGCGCCGGACGGCGCGGGGAACCAGCTGATCGTCTGCTCGATCGACGTCGCCGGCCAGGGGATCACGCTGACGCAGTCCTCGAACGTGGCTTTCATGGAGCTCGACTGGACTCCGGCCAAGCACGATCAGGCGGAGGACCGCTGCCACCGCATCGGCCAGCAGGACGCGGTCAACGTCTCCTACCTGCTCGCGGCGGACACGATCGACGAGACGATCGCGGCCCTGCTGGAGCGCAAGCGCGCGGTGATCGGCGCGGTCACCGACGGCCGCGAGGAGGACGAAGGGGGCGTGCTCGACGCGCTCGTGCGCGAACTGCGCGGCGAGCCCTACCGCCACCTGCGCGCGGTCGCGTAGACGGGGCTCCCCGCGCCGCCGCTTGGGGCCTGGGCACGGGGCTCGTCGGCTTCGCTATCGGAGTCCCTTGGCGGGCGATCCAGCCCTGGAGGACCACATGCAGCCGGTCCTCGTGGGAGCGTAAACCCGCGCGGGGACACGGAGGACTGCGGGAAAGTACGGCCCGGTGCGGGGACATCCCGATGCCCACTATGCGGGAAAACCCGGATGACCGAACTCTCCGCGTGGGGGAGGATGACGGTGGGCCGCTGCATTCCCACCCACGCGGCCGTTGCGCCGGGCTCGCCGCCACCTCTCCCCGCTCCCGAGCGGCGGGCCCGCGCTTCTACAACGGCCAGTAGTGAGCGGCCTGCGCCGCCGCCCGCGAGGTCAGCAACGCCTCCGGAGATGTCGAGGTCGCCTCCCCCTCGCCCCCCAACGCTGCCATCGTCGCCTCCACACACTCCGCCACCCTGTGCGGTTCGTAGCCTCCCTCCAGCACGGCCCCCACCGGCGCCCCCAGCCGTGCTGCCAGCTCGCGCACGTGACAGGCCATCTCCGCGAAGGACTCCGTCTGCAGGCGGCACCCCGCCAGCGGGTCCCCCGCGCGGGCGTCGAAGCCCGCCGAGATCAGCACCAGCTGCGGCTCGAACGCCGCCGCCACCGCCAGCACCACGTGCTCCAGCAGCGCCGTCCACAGCTCTCCCTCCGAACCCACGGGCACCGGCAGGTTGATCGTGTAGCCCTCTCCCGCTCCCGAGCCCACGTCCTCCAGCGGACCGCTCCCCGGGAAGAGGCCCGCCTGATGGATGCTCGCGAACAGCACGTCCTTGCGGTAGCGAAAGATCTCCGCCGTCCCGTTGCCGTGGTGCACGTCCCAGTCCAAGATGAGCACCCGCTCCACTCCCAGCTCC
>JBOGYA010000130.1:0-7716 GCA_050696515.1 Solirubrobacteraceae bacterium | reverse complement strand
CGAGCCCGCTTTGCGCAGCTCCGCGGTGGCGTGGCGGCCGGGAGCGACGACGATCGCGCGGATCGTCTCGGTCTTCTCGCTCGTTTCCGAGCTGAACGCAAGCGCGCCGATCGCGAGGCCCACACCCAGGGCCAGCACCCCAGCCAGCGCGGGGCGCAGCCGCCGGGTTGAAAGCCCGCCCGCTCGCGCAGGCCTGCCCGCCCGTGCAGGCCCACCCGCCCGTGCGGAGACCGCGCTGCCGTTCTGCTGGCGAGCGGCGTCACGCAGTTCGGCCTCGGCGTGCGCGGTGCCCACGATCCGGGCACGCAGACTCTCGGGCACCACGACACGCGGTACGCCGACGGCGAGCGAGTCGGCTACGAGTTGCAACTGGGCGACTTCCTCCGGGCAGAGGAGGCATTCGGCCAGGTGCGCGCGGTGGGCCTGGACCTCGTGCTCCGCGAGCGCTCCCAGCACGTAGGCCGCGCAGTCGGGCAGCCGCTCGCAACCCAGCTTGTGCGCGGATGCGTTCACGAGAGCACTCCTTCGGAGAGCAGTTGCGAGCGCATCTTCTGTAACCCAAGACGCATCCGGCCCTTGATTGTTCCCACCGGGGTATCGAGCATCGCGGCGATCTCGGAGTGGGTGAGGCCGCCATAGTAGGCGAGCTCGATCACGCGGCTCTGCTCGGGCGGCAGGCCCTCGAGGGCGGCGCGGACCTCGCGCGCTTCGTCGCGGCGGCCGACCTCCTGGTCGGTGCGCTCGGTCGCCTCGAGCTGCTCCTCGATGCCCTCGTCGCTGACCCGGCCGCGCTCTTGGACCACGCCCCGGCGCAGAGCGTCGATCGCGCGGTGGTGGACGATGCCCAGCACCCACGTGCGCACGCTCCCGCGCAGGGGGTCGTAGCTCGCGGCGCTGCGCCACAGCGAGAGGAACGCCTCCTGGACGACGTCCTCGGCGATGGCCCGCCTACCGCACATGCGCATGGCGAGCGAGTACGCCGCCTCGGTGTGGCGCTCGTAGACGATCGCGAAGGCGGCCGAGTCGTCCTCGCCCACGAGCTGCATGAGCTCCTCGTCGGCGAGCATTCGCAGGATGGCCGACGCGGCCTCCGCGGAGCGCTTGTAGCGGGCCAGATTGGACATTGGCATGTGTGACCGGCCGCAGACCAGGGAGTACGCGGCCGACAAACCAAAGTCAATCGCTTCGGTCGGATGGACTTAACTGACTGCCGGAATAGTTCAGCGTGGGCCGGGCTGCCGCCGCGAGGGATCCTCGCCAAGCGGCTCGGGCCGCCCACGCCGGCGCGCACGCAGAGCCACGAGCGCGAGGCCGGCGGCGCCACCCAGCACCAGCGCGGCCGCGGGCCGAGCCCAGTTGCGGGGATCGCGCATGGCGGACAGCTCCCACCCCTCCAGCTCCTCGGCGGCGAGCTCGGTGATGCTCGTGAGGGTCTCCTCCATCCTCCCCATGAGGCCAGCGGGGGGCTCGACCGGGGCGAGCGCCCGTCGCAGCAGGCTCTCCAGGTTGGGAGTGGCCTCACTCATGAGACCACTCTCATCGCGCATCTCCGCCCCCGTCGGCGGCGTCCGCCACCAGTCCCTCCAGCTGCTTGATGGCGCGGTGCAGGAGGACCTTCGTGGCGCCGTCAGAGCGTCCCAGGGCGCGTGCGATCTCGCGGTTGTCCATGCCCAGTGCGAAACGCATGATCAGCGCCTCGCGACGGTCGTCGGGCAGCCTGCGAACCCCCGCGAGCACGCGGCTCAACTCGTCGCGGTGCTCCACCAGGTCCTCGGTCGTGTGGGGAGCGCTCAGCGCATCCGTGTCCTCGATCGGCGCGGCCGGACGGCGGGAGCGGTCGCGGTAGAGGTTGGCAGCGAGGTTGTGCGCGATCCGGATCAGCCACGGCCGCAGCGGGCGCCCCTCGGACTCGCGCTGGGCGCGCTCGAAGTGGCGGTAGGCCTGCAGGAACGTCTGCTCCGTCAGGTCCTCGGCGTCGTGGTGGTTGCCCACGCGATAGTAGGCGTAGCTGTAAACGTCGCGCAGGTGGGCGCGGTAGAGCTCGGAGAACTCCGCGTCGAGCTGGACCTTGGGCTTGGAGCCTGGAGGGTTGGGTAGCCGGCCGGAGGCCGGCGAGCCGGGCTCCCCCGCTTCGGTCGAAGGGTGGCGCAGCCGGCTGGAAGCCGGCGAGCCCGGGCGGGTGGGATCCACTTCTTCGGTGAGTTGCTCGGCCACTCATTGCACCCTAGCTCCGCACCGCCGGCCTCACGGCCGGCGTCTTATGCGGCACGGGCCTCCCGGTCGCGCTCGCGGGAGCGCACTCCGGCTGGCTCGTGGCGGAGCGACGGCGGGGTGGACGGGCACTGCAACCACTCCCACTGCAGGTTGACGCGCGCCCAGATGCGCTCGGTCACGGCGGCCGCGAGGACGGGCGAGGGGCAGGGCGCGGCCGGGAAGCGCAGCGGCGCCCCGCAGCGGATGCGGACCTTGCGGGGACGCACCCGCCAGCCGCGGCGGACGTCCTCGGTGCCGATCACGGCGACCGGCACGACGGGCGCGCCGGTTTCCAGGGCGAGGCGCCCTACGCCCCGGCGGGGAGCGCCAAGGGGACCTCGGCGCACGCGGGTGCCCTCGGGGAAGATCACCACGCAATCGCCCCGCGCGAGGATCTCCCGGGCGGTGGCGATCGCGCCCTCGTCGCCATGGCCGCGGTCGATCGGAAACGCACCGAGGGCGCTCAGCAGCCGGGCCTGCCACGGCCTGCGGAAGAGCTCCCGCTTGGCCAGGTAGTACACGGGACGGCGCGTGAGGCTGCCGATCACGAACGGGTCGAGGAAGCTGCGATGGTTGGCGGCCAGCAGCAGCGGCCCGGAGCGCGGGAGGTGCTCGGAGCCGATGCGCCGCAGGCGGAAGTAGACGAGGAAAGTGGGCAGCAGCACGATCCGGACCGCCCAGTAGAAGATGGGGTTCACACCGCGCTCGAGGGCGCGCTTGCGAAAGCGCTCGAGACCGTTGCGCTGGCCGGTGCTGCCCACATGCTGGATACCCGCAGGCGCGCGGGCCGTTACAGTTGGGCCAGATGCCGATCGACCGCCGAAGAACGATTCGCGGGGCCCTCGCCGGCGCGCTGGCGGCGGGCGTGTGGGCGGCGCAGATGCCGCTGGACAAGCGCGTGCTCGGCACGGACTTCGACGACGTGGAGCTGCTCGGCAAGGCGCTCACCCGCGGCCGGGCGTGGCCGCTCGCGGGATGGGCCCTGCACGTGCAGAACGGGGCGCTGTTCGGAGCGGTGTACGCCAACGTGGCCCCGCACACCCCGCTGCCCTCGTGGGCGCGAGGACCCGCGGCGGGGCTCGCGGATAACTTCGCCACCTGGCCGCTCACGGCGCTCACCGACCGCCTGCACCCGGCGCGCGAGGAGCTGCCGGCGGCGTTCGCCAACCCGAGGGCGCTGGCGGCCGCGACGTGGCGCCACCTGCTGTTCGGGGTGCTGCTCGGCGAGCTCGAGCGGCGCATGAACGCCGACGAGCGCGCCGCGGCGCCGGACTACTCCCAGATGGTCTCCACCAACGGCCACGGCCGCCCCGAACACCTCGCCGCGATCGGCTGAGGGGCACAACCCTCCGGCCTGCTCCGCCGCCGCCGGTGGCCCGGGGCTGCTCGCCTCCCCCACCTGTGGGAGCTGCCCGAGCAGAGCCTTATATACAGGTTCTTCCGCCGGAAGCCGGCGTTAAATAGCAGTTCTTCCGCAGAGCGCCCCCGATGGCTGCCACTAACTCGCACAACCTGCCCGAGCTGTTCTTCCCCGACGACAGTCGGTGGGCCAGTCGCGCCGCCGCACGGGGAGCAATTCGCAGGCTCGCCCGCGGACTGTACACGCCGAACCTCGACGAGCCGGCGGAGCAGCTCGTGCGCCGTCGCTGGTATGACGCGGCCGCGCTGTACTTCCCCGGCGCCGTGATCGTCGACCGCAGCGCCATCCTCGCGGGTCCCGCCGCCGACGGCTCGCTGTTCCTCGACGTGGGCCCCCACCCCGTCAACCCGCGCCCGATCGCGCTGCCCGGCCTGACGCTGCGCCCGCGCAACGGGCCAGGTCCCGTGGACGGCGACACCCAGTTCGTCGGCCTGCGCCTGTCGAGCCAGGCGCGGGCGATGCTCGAGAACCTGCGCCCCTCGCGAGCTCGCGGGGGCGTCTCACGCACACTGCGCCAGGAGGAGCTCGAGGAGAAGCTGGACCGCCTGGCCCGCGTCCGCGGCGAGCAGGCGCTGGGCGAGCTGCGCGAGGAGGCGCGCGCGGTCGCCCCCCGCTTGCAAGCCGAGCAACAGTTCGACAGGCTCGACCGCCTGATCGGCGCGCTGTTGGGAACTCGCGATGCGCAGCTGCGGACCCCGGCGGCCCGCGCCCGCAGCGAAGGCCTCGGCTACGACACCGACCGGCTGGCGCTGTTCGAGACGCTCCGCGGCGAGCTGGCCGCCCAGACGTTTGCCGCACGCGCAGAGCCGCCCGACCCCCAGCGGACCTTTGCCTTCTTCGAGGCCTACTTCTCCAACTGGATCGAGGGCACGGTCTTCGAGGTGCGGCAGGCCGAAGAGATCGTCTTCGAAGGTCGCGTCCCCGCCCAGCGGCCCGCCGACGCCCACGACGTCCAGGGAACCTTCGCGGCGATCACCCACTCCCGGCTGCGAGCCGCTGCGCCGCTCGATCCCGACGAGCTCGAGGCGTATCTGCGCGACGCGCACCGACACGTCATGGGAGGACGACCCGAGACGGCGCCGGGAGAGTACAAGGAGCACGGCAACCGGGCGGGCAGCACGTACTTCGTGCACCCCGACCTGGTGCGGGGCACACTGCGCGAGGGCTTCGCGACGATGAGCACGCTTCCGGCCGGCCTGGCAAGGGCGATCTTCGCGATGTTCCTCGTCGCCGAGGTCCACCCGTTCTCCGACGGCAACGGTCGGGTCGCGCGGCTGCTGATGAACGCCGAGCTCTCTTCACAGGAGCTCTGCCGCGTGCCGATCCCGCTCTGCTACCGCGACGAGTACATCGGCGCCCTGCGCGCGCTCAGCAGGAGCAGCAACCCCACGCCTCTCTGGCGGACGATCGACCGCGCCCAACGCTGGGCGTCGCTGATGCCGTGGAGCGACCGTCACCGCGTGGTGGACCTGATGGCCCGCACCAACGCGCTGGCCACCCCCGAGGAGACCGTCGCGGGCAATCTCCACCTCCTCGATCCCCGCTGAGGGCCTCAGAGTGTTAGGCGCTTGACCGACCGAGGTGCCCGCGGCATCAGGCGGAGCCCGTGGTGCTATGCGAGCGAGCGGCGTGCTGGGCGCCCTGGACTGGCGGCTACGATGCGGGAGTGCCGACGTAGCTCAATTGGCAGAGCACCGGTTTTGTAAACCGGGGGTTGCCGGTTCGATTCCGGCCGTCGGCTTCGCGAGGTCTTCGCGTTCGACCTCGCATCGTTGTCATGTTGGAGACAGACCTCCGCTCTACCTCTTTCAGTCATTCAGGCGCTTGACCGGACCGAGATGCCCGCCGCGCGCGCCAACGCCGCTTGCTGAGCGTCGAGCGTGAGCAGCGTACGGCCGGTGGCCGCGGCAGTGGCGACGATCAGTAGATCGGTCGCCTTGGTGGTGCGCCCAGCCGAGCGTGCGGCGGCGAGCACGTCGCCGTAGTGCTCGGCCACCGCCTCGTCGACAGGGATCGGCTCGAAGGCGTCGCGCACCGCGTTCAAGCGCGCCTGACGGACTGCGCGCGCCGCTGGATCGCCGGCAAGCCGCACACCCGCCCGCAACTCGCCCAAGGTGATCACCGAGATCGCCATCGCCTCCGGCATCGCGGGTGCCTCGAGATCGCCGATCACGACCGAGGTATCGAGTAAGGCCCCGCTCATGGACGAGCCCACGGATCGCCGACCGGCTCCTCCGCCGCGCGGGCGTCGGCGATATCCGTAGCGAAGGCGCCATCGACGGGTGTGTCTGCGAGGAGCGCGCGGAAGGTATCGCGATCGACGTCCCGTCGGCGCTGGCAGGGGCGCACGGCGGGGCCCAGCCGCGCGACCGGACGCCCCCGCACCGTGATCGTGAACTCCGTCCCGGCCTCGGCACGGCGGAGCACCTCCGCAACGTTGTTGCGCAGCTCCCGCTGTGGAATCGTACGACTCTCCATGTTGCTACGCAGCGTAGCAGTCTCTCAGATGGTACACCGCTCGCATCACCGCTGCAACTCGGGATGAAGGGCAAGGTCGTGTCCGGCCGTCGGCTCTGCTCAACGCCGCCGTCCGGGCGGGCTCAGTGCAGCAGGTGTTCGAGGACGTTGCCGACTTCGTGCACCACGGTCCCCACCAGGGAGCCCGACTGTTCGTTGCCCGAGCCACCCGAGGGTTCCGCGGACTTCGAGGATTCTGACCCGCCCGAGGAGCCCTGGCTGCCCGAGGATGAGCTTTCCGAGCTACCCGAGCCGGAGCCCGAGCCCGACTGGCCGCCGCTGGGAGCAGCCCCGCCCCCTTCTTCGGAGCCTTGTGCCGGGGAGCTGCCGGCCCCCGGCTGCCCTCCGGAGCCGCTGCTCGCGGCTGAGCCCACGGGAGCGGCCTGCCCCGCGTCCGAGCCCCCGCTCTGGCCCGCTCCACTGCCCTGGGTTGATCCACTGCCCTGGGTCGATCCTCCACTGGACCCCTGGCCGGAGCTGCTCGATGGACTCGGACTCTGCACGGTCGGCCCAGAGCTGGGCGCGCCGTGACGCACGTTGCTGCGCCGCGGCATGGGGGATGGACCTGTCCGTCCACGGTGGCCGCCGGGGGCGGCCGCGGGCGGGTAAGCGCCCAGGGCCGAACGGCCCCCAGCGCGGACTCGTGCGCCGGAGACCCCACGGCTTCCACGTACACCCCGATGGGCGGCGCGCGACCGCGCGCCGGCGGATGAGAGCCCGCCGGGTCGCAACCCCACGGCGGGCGCCGAGGGGGAGCCCGCGGCGCTCGCGCCTCCGGAGGCGGCCGCTGCGGTGAGCCTGTGCCGAGCACGGTGGTGAGACCCGCTGACGTGGACGATCGCCGCGCCCGTGAGCACCGTGCCCGCGGTGAGCGCCACGACTCCGCCTTTCAGCAGCAGCCCACCGAGGCCCACCGTCCCGCCGCCGCCGGCGAGCTCGGCGAGCCGTTCGGGGGCGGGGCCGCTCTGGTCTGCGCGGCCGAGGATCCAGCTGAGCAACGGGGGCGGGATGAGCGCGGTGGCCGCCGTGCGCAGCGTCGCACGCGCTCTGTACAGCAGCCCCCGGACCGCGCCGCCGGTGATGCCGAGGTCGCTCGCGACCTGTTCGTGGCTGTCCCCCGCGACGGCGGTGCGGACGATCACCTCGCGCTGCAGCGGGGGCAGCGCCGCCACCTCGGCGAGCGCCTCGCGCACCGTCAACCCGTAGCCGATGTCCGGTTCGCTCGCCGCCACCCGGCGGGCGGGGTCCGCGAGCGGCTCACCGTCGTGCGCGGCGTCGCGCGCGGCGTTGATGGCGGTGTTGTGCACCACTCGGTACAGCCACGCTTTGAGGTCGCGGACCTCCGCCCCTTCCCGCACCGCGATCCAGGTCTTCAGCAGCGCGAGCTGGATGATGTCCTCGGCGCGGGCCTCGGGCAGCGGCAGGCGCCGGCAGTAGCTCAGCAGCGGCTTGCGATAGCGCTGCACGATCGCCTCGAAGGCGCGCTCGTGGCCCTGGCGGACCAGTGCGAGCAGCCGTTCGTCCGA
>JBOGYA010000129.1:0-7779 GCA_050696515.1 Solirubrobacteraceae bacterium | reverse complement strand
GTATCACCGCGGCGATCACCACGACGGTGGTCACGCCCAAGACGACCATGCCTCCCACCCGCGAGGTGCGGCCGGCGACGCCCCCTGCGGAGGCTCCCGCCGCGGCCGCGGCGGCGCGCTCCCCGGCGGAGCTTCCCGTGGGGATCTCCGGCAGCGGCTCGGTCACGAGCGGGGCGAGCTCGGCGGCGAGCGCGTGCGCCCACTCCCTCGCGGGGGCCGTGCCCTCCAGGTTGGCGAGGGTCTGGCTGCGCCCGGCGGGGTCGGCCTGGCCGAGCAGGTACTCGCCCACCTGCTCGCGCTGGGAGGCCGTCAGCTCGCGGGCGCGGCGCGGGTCGAGCATGGCGAGCGCGGCGTGCGCGCGGTCGTGCACCGCGCGCTCCTCGATGCCGAGCATCGTGGCGATCTCGGCGTAGGTCTTGCGCTGGCGCAGCACCAGCGAGAGCACCGCGTGCAGATCGGGGGGCAGGTCCTCCAGGCGGCTCACTCGGTCAGTGCTCTCGGGGTTCGGTTTCGTATGGCATGGGCCTTAAGCTATCGTGGCGCGTCGATGGCCACCCCCGGCGCGGAGCAGATCAACGAGGCGCTGCTCGGGTTCGACCGCCTGTATGGCTTGGAGTTGCTGGAGTTCTCCGATTCCGAGGCGCGCGCGCAGGTGCAGGTGCGCGAGGAGCTCAAGCAGCCCGCCGGCCTCGTGCACGGTGGGGTGTACGCCGCGATCGCGGAGTCGCTCGCCTCGCTGGCCACGGGGTTCACGGTGTTCCCCGAAGGCTCCGTCGCGATGGGGCTCTCCAACAGCACGAGCTTCCTGCGCCCGATCACCGCGGGCACGATCCACGCCCGCGCCACCCGCCTGCACCGGGGGCGCACCACGTGGGTTTGGGACGTGCGCTTCGGCGACGACGCCGACCGCCTCTGTGCGGTGACACGCATGACGATCGCCGTACGGCCGCTGCCGGCCGATCTGAAGCTCGGTTGGCCGTCCGCCGGCGTGCAGCCCGGCTAGTGCGCGTGCAGTACTGAGGTCCAGCCCATCGGCGCCGCCGCCGGCTGCTGGGAGATCAGCGGCTTCGCGGCGAAGCCGGTGCTTGGCAGTGGCCGTGGGAGCGGGGCGCCCGGGGCGCCCGGGGCGCCGATCGTGACCATCGCCGCGGCGGCCTCCCGGGCGAGCGCGGGGCTGTCGGCGTAGAGATCGACCACGATCCCCCCGGTCGCCACCACGAGCGTCTCGCCGCCGCTTGTCGAGATGCCGCGCACCCCCCTGATTGGCACCTGTTGCCGCGGCCCACCGCCCCCGGGGAGGAAGCTGTTGTCGGGCGAGGTGACGACCCGCAGCGGGGCCACGCACGCGTTCTCGCCGCCCGCCGTGCAGTTGCCGTACTGGATTTGGTAGGACCCGCTCGGGTCGCGCGCGACGCGGGTGATCCCGAGCCCCCGGAAGGCGCTCCCGAGCCAGTACACGGGAAACTGCTCCTGCGCCACCAGCGGCTCGAGGACGCCCGGCGCCACCGGCTCCTCCTGCATGGTGTTCCCGCACGCGCCGACTCCCAGCGTGCCGAGCACGAGGAGCGCGGCGAGGGTGCCCGCGCGGAAATGATGCCCACCGAATCGATGCCCACCCACCCCCGGCGTCATCCGCATCGATTTTGATACCAGTTGGTGATGGGCATACGCCGGTCGCGACCGAAGGCGCGTGTGGTGATCTTGATCCCTGGCGGCGCCTGGCGGCGCTTGTACTCGGCGAGGTCCACGAGGCGGATCGTCTGCGCGACCTCCGCCTCGGGCAGTCCCTCGGCGATCAGCTGCTCGCGACTGTGGTCGAGCTCGATGTAGCCGTGCAGGATGCGGTCGAGCAGGGGGTAGGGTGGCAGCGAGTCCTCGTCACGCTGATCCTCGCGCAACTCGGCGGAGGGCGCGCGCGCGAGGACCGAGGCGGGGATCGGGGTCTGGATCCCGCCCACCCCGGAGTTGCGCCACTCGCAGAGCCGGTACACGAGCGTCTTGGGGACGTCCTTGATGACCGCGAAGCCCCCCGCGAGGTCGCCGTAGAGGGTGGTGTAGCCGACCGACATCTCGGACTTGTTGCCTGTGGTGAGCACCAGCCACCCGAACTTGTTGGAGAGCGCCATCAGGAGGTTGCCGCGGATGCGGGCCTGCAGGTTCTCCTCCGTCAGGTCTGTGTGCCCGCCCGTCGCGAGCCCGCTCGCCGTGGCGCCGAGCTCCTCGCGCAACGCCTGGGCGTAGGCGTCCATCACGCCCTGGATCGGCAGCTCGTGGATTTTCACGCCGAGCGCGGCGGCCGTCGCGCGCGCGTCGCCCTGGGTGGCGGCGGAAGAGTACGGCGAGGGCATGATCGCCGCGCTCACCCGCTCCGCGCCGAGCGCGTCCACGGCGAGGCACGCCACGAGCGCGGAGTCGATCCCGCCGGAGAGGCCGAGCACCACATGAGCGAAGCCGTTCTTCTGCACGTAGTCGCGCAGCCCGAGGCGCAGTGCCGCGTATATCTCTGCCTCGACGGGCGCGATCGGGGCGGGTGGCGGCGGCTGGGCGGTGGAGGCGCGGGCGGGCGGCGCGGCGGCTGGGCGCCCGTTCGTCCCGAGGTCGAGGTCGCACACCAGCAACTGCTCCTCGAACTGCACGCCGCGGGCGACCGTCCTGCCGGTGGGGTCGAGGACGAAGGAGTGGCCGTCGAAGAGCAGCTCGTCCTGGCCGCCCACCAGCCCGCAGAAGGCGATGTGGGCGCCGTGCTCGCGCGCGCGCTTGGCGAACAGGCGCTCGCGCTCCAACCCCTTGCCCGCGTGGTAGGGGGAGGCGGAGATGTTGACGATCAGCTTCGCGCCCGCCCGCGCCTCCTCGGCGGCGGGGTCCCCGGGCCTCCAGAGGTCCTCGCACACGGTCAGCCCGATCGGGCGCCCGCTCACCATGGTCACCGCACCCGCGTGTCCCGCCTCGAAGTAGCGCTGCTCGTCGAAGACGCCGTAGTTGGGGAGGTGGACCTTGCGGTAGATCGAGCGGACTCCTCCTTCCGCGAGCACGGCCGCGGCGTTGTGGACCCGCGGCGTCTGGGGCGTGCCGAGAAACTCCTCCTCCTCCTCCTCTGCGCCCACTCGTTCCCGGTCCGGAACC
This sequence comes from Solirubrobacteraceae bacterium, assembly GCA_050696515.1. GTDB lineage: Bacteria > Actinomycetota > Thermoleophilia > Solirubrobacterales > Solirubrobacteraceae > Palsa-744. Next base: position 4,656 of record JBOGYA010000129.1, on the reverse strand, counting down.
TCCCGCCCCGGCTCGGCCGCTGGCGCCCGCTCGGGAAACCCGACGACGGCGACGATGCCCTCCGTCTGGGCTGCCAGCTCCTCGAGCGCAGTGCGGGCGTCGTCGAGGAAGTGCTCGCGCAGCAGCAGGTCCTCTGGCGGGTAGCCGGTCACGGCGAGCTCGGGGCACAGCACGAGCTCCGCGCCGGCTGCGCGCGCAGCGTCGATGCCCGCCCTGATGCGCCGTGCGTTGCCGGCGATGTCGCCGACGGTGGCGTTCATCTGGCAGATCGCCAGGCGCACTATCGCTTGTCGGCGGCTGGCTGCGCGCGCGGGCTGGTCTTCTTAGCGCGGCCGTTGGCCGGCTTTGCGTGGGTGGACCGCTGCCGGGGCGCGCGCACGCCCGCGGCGCGAGCGAGCTGGCGGATCGCGTGCTCGAGGTCCAGCGCGATCGCGTCGAGGTCGGGCAGCGCGTCGTAGTCGGCGAGCAGCCCGAAGCCGAGGTGGCCGTTGTAGCTCATCACCGCGATCCCCAGCGCCTGGCGGCGCGCGAGCGGCACCGCGGGGTAGAGCGAGCGCAGCCGGCGGCCGAGCAGGTAGAGCGGGAACTGGGGGCCCGGCACGTTGGTGACGACGAGGTTGAAGTAGCGCTGGCGGGCCTGCAGGCGCGCGGCCTGGCTGAGGATCGTGGGTGGGGCGAAGCCCGCGAGATTGGTGAGCACCTGGGCGCCCACCGCCTGGCCGGAGTGCTTGAGGTCCTCCATCGCCGCGCGCACCTGTGCGAGGGACTCGGCGGGGTCCTCGACGCCGACCGGCAGCGGCGCCCACATCGCGGCGACGCGGTTGCCGAGCGCGCCGCGCTCGGTGTCGGCGCGCACCGAGACCGGCACCATCGCCTTCAGCACGAGCCCCTCCGTCTCGTGGCCGTGTTCGCGCAGCCACCGGCCGAGGGCGAGGCTGACGGCGGCGAGCACCACGTCGTTGAGGGTTCCCCCGAGCGAGTCCTTGATCGCCTTGAACAGCGCGAGGTCCGCGTCCACCCACGTGTAGCGGCGGTGCGGGCCGATGTCGACGTTGAGCGGGGAGGGGGGCGCGGGCGCGTTGATGCCCGCGAGGGTGCTGGCGCCGATGCTGGCCAGGCTCTCCCGCAGCTGCGCCACGGCGCGCCGTGGCGCGCGCACGATCCGTCGCGCGCCGCGCGCGATCTCCCCCGGCGCCGTGGCGCGCTCCAGGAGCGCCTCCCCGAGCAGCTTGGCGGAGCCGGGCAGCGGGCGGGGGCTCCAGGGATCGGATGCCCGCCCACCCGGCCTCGGCGTCGGGGTGGGTGGGGCCGAATCCGGCGCGGTGTCGAACAGGACGGTGGTTATGTCGACCCCGGAGATCCCGTCCACCAGCGCGTGATGTGTCTTGGCGATCAGCGCGAAGCGCCTGCCCGCCATGCGCTCCACCAGCCAGATCTCCCACAGGGGCTTCGAGCGGTCGAGGCGCTGGGAGAAGAGCCGCCCCGCGAGCCGCTTGAGCGCCGCCTCGTCGCCGGGCCGCGGCAGCGCGGTGTGGCGGATGTGATAGTGGGGGTTGAAGTGCGGGTCGTCGGTCCACACCGGCCGCCCCTGGTCGAGCGGCACGTACGCGAGCCGCTGGCGGTAGCGCGGCACCAGGTGCAGGCGGCTCTGCACGTGGTCCACGAGCTCCCCCGGCGTGGGCGCGCTGCCCTCGAAGATCATCACGGACGCGACGTGCATGTGCGCCGTGGAGTGGTTCTCCAGGTGCAGGAACGCGGTGTCGAGGCCCGTCAGGCGGTCGGAGTTGGCCATGCGCGGGATTGTCGCTGCTCTGGGGCCGGACGTCAACGACTGGTAGGGATATTGACGCAACTCATCGCCGGCTGAGCGAGTGGGCAATAATGTGCTATAAGTAGCACATGCAGGCGATCGGGATCAGGGAGCTGCGCCAGGGAGCCAGCCGCTACCTGCGCGCGGTTGAGGAGGGTGAGACGTTCGAGGTGACCGATCGCGGTCGTCCGATCGCGATGCTCGTGCCGATCCCGGGCGGAAGCCGCATCGACCGGCTTGCTGCGAGCGGACGCCTCACCGCGGCTATCGGGGACGCACTCGAGTTGGGCGCTCCCCTGGCTCCCGTCCCCGGCGCTGAGACCCCAAGTCGCGCGCTTGAGGCATTGCGCGCCGAGGAGCGCTGAGATCGCGGTATACCTCGATTCCTCCGCGCTCGTCAAGCTGGTCGTGTGGGAGGAGGAGTCCGACGCCCTGGCGCGTCATCTCGCGGGCCAACCCGAGCGAGTGTCATGCGCTCTCGCGCGGGTAGAGGTGGTGCATGCCGTGCACGCGCACGGCGCGCCCGCGCTTGCCAGGGCGCGAGGACTGCTGGAGCGGATTGGGATGCTGCGCTTGGACGATGGCCTGCTCGACGCCGCGGGAGCGCTCGCCGGCTCGACGCTGCGCAGCCTCGATGCGATTCACCTGGCAGCTGCTCAAACGGTCGGTTCGGAGCTCACCGAGATCATCACCTACGACCGGCGCATGACAGACGCCGCTGGGGTGCTCGGCATACCGGTCGTGGCTCCCGCACCCCCACCGTCCCGGAGCGATCCTTAGCACCCGATTGAAGGCAGCTAGAGTTCGCGCGGCGGGTCTACCTGTGCTCCGGCTCGGTGAGCGCCGCGATATCGGCCAGATCCACGGGCCGGCCGGTGGCTCGCTTCATCCTGATGAGATCGTCGCGCCCGGCGATCGGGACCGGGTGCTCGCCGAGCATGATCGTGAGTGCACGTTCGCGCAGCTGGCGGAATGGCGCGGCGCCGGGGGCGTCGTGCAGCACGTCGATGTCGCCGTGGCGCGTCGAGAGCTCCCACAGCGTCGCTCGCGGCAGCATGTGTGCGTCGATGGCAAGGTGCTCGCTGCCGGGGTTCAGCACGCGCGCGTCGAGCTCTGTGAGCGCCTCCGCGAGGCGGTCGAGGTTCTCGGGAGTCGGCGAGGGGATCAGATCGACGTCGTTGGTCATGCGCACATGGCCGTGCACCTGCACGGCGAGGCCGCCGATCACCACGTACTCCACTTCGTGAGCATCGAGGGTGGCGAAGATGCGCTCGGGGTCGAGCGGCTTTGCCTCAGCCATGTGCACGTGCCGAACGTCCGGCGGCGGCCATGCGCCCGGCCATCCTGTTCCACGAGATCGCCAGCGCGAGCCGCTCCTCGGGGGTGCGCGCCAATGTGCTCGCCATGTGGACCGGGTCCCAGTCGGTTGGCAGCCGCTGGGTGCCCAGAACGGGTTCCTCGCCCATCGCGACCATCAGCTCGCGCAGTGTCGCGAACGTCGGCGAGACGATGCCCCGCTCGATGCGGCTCACCGCGGCCTGCGTCGTGCCGGCGCGCAGGGCCAGTCGGCGCTGGCTCAAGCCAAGGCGCTCGCGCGTGGAGCGAACGAGCTCTGCGGGGGTCATGATGCCATAAATGATATCACAATAGCCAGGGGAGCTCGTGAGGGTCCTGGAGACATTCTCGGGAAACTTGCGTCGCCGGAATAATCCCGCCCCGCATGGAATCTGCCCGGTTGTACCGCACTTGTGTGCTGGAACGCACAGTTCTCCGGCCGGCGGCGTCTATTCTCCGCCGGTCTTACCTGCCGAGTCGTCTCCGTCCTTGGAGGCGAGCGGGGGACCCACTGCCGGACCGCGAGAGGGCGGTCCGGATGGGGCGAATCGGCCGCTGATGCGGCCCTAACGCCCTGCCGGCGCACGCGATCGTGCGCTTCGGCGGCGCGTGAGCCCGACAGCTAACCCCGTAGGCGGCGAGCAAGGAGGACCCATGTACCTACCAGCGACACCTGCGTTAGCTGGGCTTCCCCCGGCCTCGGCTGCGATTCTGGCGAGCGCAGCCCCGGTGCCGGTGGCACCCCCCGCGACCGTGCTGCGCGTGCGGCGCGCCGCGCACCGCCCAGCGGGCCGCCCGCACGTCTACCGCCTCGTCGAGGTCTCCTGGTATGGCGGCGGCGGCAGCCTCGCCTGCGGCGGCTTACTGACGAGCTCCACGATGGGCGTCGCCAACAAGACCCTGCCGTGCGGCACGCGCGTAACGCTGCGCTACCACGGGCGCACCGCACGGGTACGGGTGATCGACCGCGGCCCCTACGTGGCCGGCCGCGAATACGACCTCACCGAAGCGACAGCGCGCGCGCTCAGGTTCGTAGGCGTCGGAGAGATGTGGGCGTCCGTGTGAGCGGCTCGCCGCAGCCGCGCCGGTAAAGTCCCGGCCCCGACCCGGAGGCCGCGGATGAGCGAGCAGGTCCCCTTCGCCAACTACCAGTACGAGATCTACCTGCGCGGCATGGCCGGGCAGCGGCCCGCGCGCCCGCTGGACTGGAAGGCGCTGGAGCGCGACGCCTACCACCTGCTCGCCGACGGCCCGCGCGGCTACATCGCCGGCGGGGCCGGACGGGGGGAGACGATGCGCGCCAACCGCGAGGCGTTCGACCACTGGCGCCTTGCGCCGCGGATGCTGCGCGACGTCTCCGAGCGCACGCTCGCGCGCACGCTGCTCGGGACGCCGTTGCCCGCGCCGGTGCTGCTCGCCCCGATCGGCGTGCAGACGCTCGCCCACCCCGAGGGGGAGCTCGCGATGGCGCGGGCCGCCGCAGAGGTGGGGGTGCCGTTCGTGGCTAGCAC
>JBOGYA010000128.1:0-7848 GCA_050696515.1 Solirubrobacteraceae bacterium | reverse complement strand
AGGAGTACGCGCAGGCGCTCGCCCACGTCGAGGAGCTCGAGGCCCGGCGCACCGACTTGGAGATCGCGCTGCGCGAGCTGCGCACCGTGATCCGCGACACGGACCGCCAGATCCACGAGACCTTCCACGCCACTTTCGAGGCGGCCGCGCGCAACTTCGAGGAGCTCGCCCGCGACGTCTTCCCCGGCGGCGGGGGCCGGCTGCGGCTCGTCAAGGACGACCGTGCCCCCCGGCCCGTGCTCGGCGGCCAGCCCTTGCCTGGAGCTGGAGCCTCCGCTGACATGGATGGGAGCCCACCCGCCCACGACGCGGAGGCCGCGGCCGAGTTGGAGGAGGCCCGGTCGGGGGCACCCAACCCGGAAGGGGGCTGGGTCGGGAGCGCCCCCGCCGAAGACGGCGGTCCGGACGGCAGCGGCGTTTTGGACTCCGCCCACCCAGACGAGGAGGAGATGTTGGGGGTCGAGATCGAGATCACCCCCGCGGGCAAGTCCACCAAGCGCCTCTCGCTGCTCTCCGGCGGGGAGAAGTCGATGACCGCGCTCGCCTTCCTGTTCGCCGTGTTCCTCGCCCGCCCCTGCCCCTTCTACATCCTCGACGAGGTCGAGGCCGCGCTGGACGACCTCAACCTCGAGCGCTTCCTTTCGCTCCTGCGCCGCTACGCCGACCGCGCCCAGTTCATCGTGATCACCCACCAGAAGCGCACGATGGAGGCCGCCGACTGGCTCTACGGGGTCTCGATGGCGGGCAACGGAGTCTCCAAGGTCCTCTCCCGCCGGCTGCCCCCCGCCGTCGAGGTGCCCTCACAGGTTGGTTCGCCCCCGGGCGCGGAAGCCCCCGTCCAGGTCGAGCCCGCGCCCGCCGGCGTCACCAGTCCGGCCACGCCCGCCGGCGTCACCAGTCCGGCTGCGCCCGCCGCGGCGGTCGAGTCCGACGACACAGCCGATCCGGCGCAGCACGCCGAGATGCCCGCGGTCGTCAACCCAGCCGAGCTAGCCGACCCGGCCGAGCTCGCCGGCATGGCCGAGGTCGCCGGTCTGGCCGAGGTCGCGTAGGGCGTTGGTATCGTCGCGCGGCCATGCCACGCGACTGGAGCGACCTATTCATCACCGGCGAGGGCGCTCCCGCTCCCGGGTTGGACTCCGCCCGCGCGGGCGGGTCCCATAGCGGTGGCGAGCGCCGCGGCCTCTTCCGGCGCCTGCGCGAGAACCTCGCAAAGACCCGCAGGGCGCTCGGGGGTGAGATTCACGCGACCCTCTTTCAGACCCTCGACGAGCACACCTGGGAGCGCCTGGAGGAGGCGCTGATCATGGCCGACGTCGGCGCCCCCGCCACGGCAGTGGTCGTCGCGGCGCTGGAAGCGGAGGCACTGGAGGGCGGGCTGAGTGGGGGGGAGGCGCTGTCGGAGCGGCTGATCGAGCTGCTCGCCGAGACCGCGCGCGCGGGGGACGGGCGCATCGACATCCGCGCCCGCCCCACCGTGATCCTCGCGGTGGGCGTGAACGGCACGGGCAAGACCACCACGATCGGCAAGCTCGCCTGGCACCTGCGACACGAGCTGGAGCGGACCGTGCTGCTCGCGGCGGCCGACACCTTCCGCGCGGCCGCCACCGAGCAGTTGGAAGGGTGGGCGCAGCGCGCGGGCTGCGAGGTCGTCACCGGTCCCGAGGGATCGGACCCCGGTGCCGTGGCGTTCGAGGCTGTGGCTCGTGCCCGCAGCGAGGGAATCGACGTGGTGATCGTCGACACCGCGGGGCGCCTGCACACTCAGGACGACCTGATGGCCGAGCTCGCCAAGGTACGCCGTGTGATCGCCCGCCAGCTGGAGGGCGCCCCGCAGGAGACGCTGCTCACGATCGACGCCACTACCGGCCAGAACGGCCTGCGCCAGGCGCACGTCTTCGCGGAGGCGGCGCAGGTCAGCGGGATCGTGCTCACCAAGCTCGACGGCACCGCCCGCGGCGGGATCGCCCTCGCGATCGCCCGCGAGCTGGCCCTACCCGTCAAGCTGATCGGGATCGGCGAGTCGCTGGAGGACCTGCGTCCCTTCGACGCCGAGGACTTCGCGCGGGCGCTGATCGCGGAGTAGCCGCCCCGCGGTGCGATAATCGGAAGCATGGATGCGTGGATTGTGTGGGTTGTGGCGGCTTGCGTGCTGGGCGCGGGGGAGATGCACACCGGCGGGTTCTTCCTCGCGCCGTTCGCGGTCGGCGCGCTGGTCGCGGCGCTCGTGAGCCTCGCCGGGGTCGGCCTTCCGCTCGCGCTGATCGTCTTCCTGTTTGCCTCGCTGTTGGTGCTGCTCACCCTGCGTCCCCTTGCCCGGCGCCACCGGCACCTGCCACCGTCGATCCGCACCGGCGCGGCGGCCCTGGTGGGACGCAACGCGGTGGTGCTCGAGCGGATCGCCAACCAAGAGGGCGTGGGCTGCGTGCGTATCGACGGTGAGGTGTGGACGGCTCGCAGCTACGACGAAGACGAGGTGATCCCCGCCGGGGACCGCGTTCAGGTCGTTGAAATCCGCGGGGCCACCGCGCTTGTGATGCACTGATGGGACCGGTGTCAGCCGATAAGGTAAGTATAGCGATAGTAGATATGAACCGTAGGAGGGTGGTGTAGGTATTGAACATCCGGTAGTGCCTCAGTTTGGTCGGGACCGCAGGCCAGGCTGGACTCAATTGTGCTTTTGAGCGACATATACCAGCTAGCTGGACCTCTTTATCCAAGCCATCTGGTTGCTCTTTCACAGGTCCAGTTGGGCATATACCTTCAAACTGATACACCGCCAAACATACGAGCTGTGTATAACAACTGTTACACAGAACTCGAAAAGTCATATACAACACCCAGCCCACCGGCCGTCGTCCCATTTCACCGGTCGGGGACCACCCACCCAGGGCGCCCCCCGACTGAACCCAACCGGCACTGGTAGAAAGGCAAGGAACCTTCCATATGGTCGCTCTCATCGTCGTCGTCGTGGTCGTGCTGTTCGCGCTCGTCGTGGCGGCGCGCGCGATTCGCGTCATCCCGCAGGCGCGGGCGGGGGTGGTCGAGCGCCTCGGCCGCTACAGCCGCACGCTGGAGCCTGGCCTCGCGATCGTCACGCCGTTCGTGGACCGCGTCAAGCCGCTGGTGGACCTGCGCGAGCAGGTGGTCAACTTCGCGCCGCAGTCGGTCATCTCCGAGGACAACGTGGTGGTGGCGATCGAAACGGTCCTCTACTTCACGATCACCGACCCCCGCTCGGCGACCTATGAGGTCGCCAACCCGCTGCAGGCGATCGAGCAGCTGACGGTCACCACGCTGCGCAACGTGATCGGCGGGCTCACGCTCGAGGCCACGCTGACCGCCCGCGAGAATGTCAACGCCGAGCTGCGCACGGTGCTCGACGAGGCCACCGGCAAGTGGGGGATCCGCATCAACCGCGTGGAGATCAAGTCGGTCGATCCCCCCGCGGACATCCGCACGGCGATGGAGAAGCAGATGCGCGCCGAGCGCGACCGCCGCGCCGCGATCCTCACCGCCGAAGGCCAGAAGCAGGCCCAGATTCTCACCGCGGAGGGCGAGCAGCAGGCCGCGGTGCTCACCGCCGAGGGCGCTCGTCAGGCCGCGATCCTCCGCGCAGAGGGCGAAGCGAAGGCGATCGACACCGTTTTCAAAGCGATCCACGAGGGCCGGCCCACCAAGGATCTGCTCAGTTATGAATACCTGCAGATGCTCCCCCAGCTCGCCGAAGGGGACTCCAACAAGGTGTTCGTCGTCCCCTCGGAGTTCGCGCAGATGTTCGGCGGCATCGGCGAGGCGCTCGCCCGCCGCGGTGAGGAGCCCCCTTCCAGTGGAGGCTCCCTCGGTGCGGGCTCCTCTGGCAAACAGAGCTGAGTCACACCGGGGGCTCGACTCTCTGGGTGCAGCCCCGGAGGCCGACTCGCGGGCGTGCTCCGTTCTGCTGCCAGAATCCTGACCATGTTCGACTCGCTCGCGGAGAAGCTCCAGGCCACGCTCTCGGATGTCCGCCAGCGCGGGACGCTGACCGAGCAGGACATCGACCGCGCGCTGCGCGAGATCCGCCTCGCGCTGCTGGAGGCGGACGTCAACTTCAAGGTCGTCCGCCAGTTCACCGCGGAGGTGAAGGAGCGCTGCGTGGGAGCCGAGATCGCCGGCAGCCTGAACCCCGGCCAGCAGGTGGTGAAGATCGTCGCCGAGCAGCTCACCGAGCTGATGGGCGGGGCGGGGGACGATGACCCACCCGCCCTGCGCTTCGCCCCGAGCCCCCCGACCGTGATCTTGCTCGCGGGGCTGCAGGGCTCCGGCAAGACCACTGCCGCGGCGAAGCTCGCGCGCCACCTGCGCGAGCACCACGGCTCCTCGGTAGCGCTCGCCGCGTGCGACACCTACCGGCCGGCGGCGGTGGAGCAGCTCGTCAAGATGGGCGCCCGCGCGGGCGCGGAGGTGTACTACCAGGACCCACCCGCCCCCGAGCCCGACCCGGTGGAGATCGCGACGTGGGCGCTTCAGCGCGCGCGGGAGGAGGGCAAGGACGTCCTGATCGTCGACACCGCCGGCCGGCTGCACATCGACGAGCAGCTGATGGCGGAGCTCGTGCGCATCCATGCCGCCGTGACGCCCGAGAGCACCTTGCTCGTCGTGGACGCGATGACCGGCCAGGACGCCGTCAACGTCGCCGAGCAGTTCGCCGCCGTCGTGCAGTTCGACGGGGTGGTGATGAGCAAGCTCGACGGCGACGCTCGCGGGGGCGCGGCGCTCTCGGTCAGGGCGGTCACGGGCCAGCCGATCCTGTTCGCCTCCACCGGCGAGCACCTCGAGCAGTTCGAGCGCTTCCACCCCGACCGCATGGCCCAGCGGATCCTCGGCATGGGCGACATGCTGAGCCTGATCGAGCAGGCCGAGCGCCAGTTCGACGAGCGCGACGCGGTGGAGATGCAGCGCAAGCTGCGCCGCAACGAGTTCGGTCTCGACGACTTCCTCGACCAGCTGAAGGCCGTGCGCAAGATGGGGCCGCTGACCAACCTGCTGGGCATGATCCCCGGCCTCGGAGGCGCCCAGCTGCGCAACATGAAGATGGACGAACGCGAGCTCGACCGCATCCAGGCGATCATCCTCGCGATGACCCCCGAGGAGCGCCGCCGCCCCGAGCTGATCAAGGGCTCCCGCCGGCTGCGGATCGCGCGGGGCTCGGGCACGAACGTGCAGCAGGTCAGCCAGCTCGTCAAGCAGTTCGGCCAGATGCGCAAGGTCATGCGCCAGGTCGGCCGCGGCAAGCTGCCCGATATCGGCGCGCTGATGCGCCAGGCGCGGTGAGCCTTGGGTGGCGCCCCCGTGCGCCAGGCGCGCTGAACCGGCTAAGCTTCCTTTTGTTCAGCAGAGAACGAATGTGTTCGGAACAGAACGCATCAAGACTGTCCCCGCCACATAGACAGAGAAAAGACCGAGAGGCAAACACGTGTCGGTAAGGCTCAGGCTCACGCGAGTGGGCGGCAAGAAGGACCCGATCTGGCGGGTGGTCGTCGCCGACCAGCGCTCCCCCCGCGACGGGCGCGTGATCGAGACGATCGGCCACTACAACGCCCAGACCAACCCCTCGACGATCACGATCGACGAGGAGCGCGCCCGCAGCTGGCTCGCCCGCGGCGCGCAGCCGTCGGACACGGTGCGCAAGCTGCTGCGCATCCAGGGGATCGGCAGCTAATTGGAAGAAGGCCCCTGATGGCGGTGCAGAGCGTGAAGGAGCTTCTGATCTACCTCGCGCAGGGGCTGGTCGACGAACCGGACGAGGTGTCGGTCGAGCAGTTCGAGGAGGACGACGGCACCGTCGTGCTGGAGCTGGCCGTGGCGCAGGACGACTACGGCAAGGTGATCGGCCGCGGCGGCCGCACCGCGCAGGCGCTGCGTACCGTGGTGAGGGCCGCGGCGGCGAGCGAGAAGCGCCGTGTGGTCCTCGACATCGTCGACTGAGGCGCCGTGCGATGGCTGACGCTGGTGAGCCCGTGGCAGATGGGATCGGCGCCGCGAGGCTGGCGCAGGGAGGGATCGGGACAACAGGCCGGACCCCGCCCGCGCTTGGAGCCGGCCGCGTGGGCCGCGCGCACGGCCTCGATGGAAGCTTCTACGTGACCCGCGCCAGGCCGCAACTGCTGGTGGAGGGTGGCGAAGTGACGGTTGCGGGCCGCACGCGGCGGATCGTGCGCCTCGCCGGCGTCGAGCAGCGTCCGATCGTGCGCCTCGAGGGCGTCGAGGATCGCTCTGCCGCGGAGGCTCTGCGCGGCCACACGCTGACCATTGCACTGACGCAGACGCCCGTGCTCGGGGAGGGGGAGTGGTGGGCGCACGAGCTGGAGGGGTGCGCCGTGCTCGACGGCGAGCGGCTCGTCGGCACGGTCAGCGGCCTGCTGGAGCTCCCCTCGTGCGAGGTGCTCGAAGTGCGGCGCGAGGACGGCCGGGAGCTGCTTGTGCCGATGGTCAGAGACGCGATCCGCCACGTGGATGTCGCCGCGGGGCGGATCGACGTGAGCCTCGACTTCCTCGGGGAGGCGTAGCGACCGTGGAGATCGACGACTTCTTGACGGGAGGGGGGCAGGCCCTCCTCCCGGGCCTCCTCCCGTATCGCCAAAGCTGCCACGTCACGAGTACTGGCGAACCAAGAATGACTGGGGAACCGTGAAGTGGAGATCGACGTCTTCACCCTGTTCCCGGAGTGGTTTCAGTGGTTCTACACCCAGCGCCACGTCCGCAACGCCCTGGCGCGGGACAGCCGCCTGGAGTGCGTGAACATCCGCGAGCACACCCCCCTCAGCGGCGGGCAGGTGGACGACACCCCGTTCGGAGGCGGCGCGGGGATGGTGCTGCGGGTGGACGTGATGGACGCGGCCCTGCGCGCCCGCTACGGGATCGATCCCGTGGAGCTGCGCGGGCGGCGGCGCGTGATCGCGCTGGCGCCCGGAGGGCGGATGCTCGACGACGGCTACGTGGACGAGCTCGCGGCGGAGCCCGCCTTGACGCTGCTGTGCGGCCGCTACGAGGGCTTCGACGAGCGGATCGTCGAGCACTTCACCGGCGAGACGCTCTCGATCGGCCGCTACGTGCTGTCCGGGGGGGAGCCCGCCGCGATGGTGGTGTGCGACGCGGTGCTGCGCAAGCTGCCGGGCGCGCTGGGGGACGCCCAGTCGGCGGTCGAGGAGTCCTTCAGCGAGGCGCTGGGGGGGAACCCCGAGTACCCCCATTACACACGCCCCGCGGAGTACCGCGGATGGCGCGTCCCCGATGTGCTGCTCTCCGGCCACCACGAGCGCATCGAGAGCTGGCGGCGGGAGCGCAGCCGCGAGCGGGCGGGCGGGGAAGCGGGCGGACAGATCCAGGGCTAGGCGCGCGACGCGAAACGCCGAGTGCTCCCCCAGGCGCCAGCGAGCGGGTGGCGCCCGGCGCGGGGCGCGCCGCCTGTCCGCTACCATTGCTGGCCGCGCCGGAGCGCTCCCATGGGAGGCTCACGGGCGCGAGACCTCTCCCCTTCCTTCGCATGAGCACCGTCATCGACACCCTCGAACGCGCCCAGCTGCGCCGCGTGCCCGACTTCGCGCCGGGCGATCGCGTGAAGGTGCACTTCCAGGTGATCGAGGGCACCCGCCGGCGCGTCCAGGTGTTCGAGGGCGTCGTCATCAAGCGCCAGGGGCACGGGGTGCGGGAGACGTTCACGGTGCGCAAGCAGTCCTTCGGAGTGGGCGTGGAGCGCATGTTCCCGGTGCACTCCCCGAAGATCGAGCGCATCGAGCTGGCCGCCCGGGGCGACGTGCGCCGCGCGAAGCTGTACTACCTGCGCGACCGCGTCGGCAAGCGCGCGCG
>JBOGYA010000127.1:0-7882 GCA_050696515.1 Solirubrobacteraceae bacterium | reverse complement strand
TGCGATGGTGGACTACGCGATGATGAGCCGCTACGTCCGCGGCTTCATGAGCCTGTTCCACTGCGGCAAGCCGGTGGTGTGCATGGTGCACGGCTTTTGCGTGGCGGGCGGCACCGACATGGCGCTATGCTCGGATCTGCTGGTGATCGCCGAGGACGCCAAGATCGGCTACCCGCCCGCGCGGGTGTGGGGCTCGCCGACCACTGCGCTGTGGGCGCAGCGGGTGGGCGCGCAGCGCGCCAAGCGGCTGCTGCTCACCGGCGACTCGCTGTCGGGCGCGGAGGCGCTGGAGTGGGGCCTCGCGATCGAGGCGCCGCCGGCGGAGCGCCTGCGCGAGCGCACCGAGATCCTGCTGGAGCGGATCGCGCGTGTGCCCGTGAACCAGCTGATGATGATGAAGCTGCTCGTCAACCAGGCCCTCTACGCCCAGGGCCTGCACGCCACGCAGGTGCTCGGCACAGTCTTCGACGGGATCACCCGCCACACCGCGGAGGGCTTCGCCTTCCAGCGGCGGGCGGCCGAGGCGGGCTTCCGCGAGGCGGTGCGCGAGCGCGACGAGCCGTTCGGCGACGCGGGCCGCTCGACGTTCAAGGGCTAGCGCTCTCGGCTACAGCCGCACTCGAACCGGCAGCGTCTTGAGCTGGTTGGCGAACGGCGACTCGACATACGTCGGCGTGTCGGCTATCTCCATGCCGGGCAGCCGCGTGAGCGTCTCCTCGATGAGGATCCGCAGCTCCAGGCGCGCAAGCGCGGTACCCAGGCAGAAGTGCCGCCCGCCCGCACCGAATGCCTGGTGCTCCGGGTTACGGGTGACATCGAAGCGGTCGGCGTCCTCATAGCGCGTCTCGTCGCGATTGGACGAGGCGTACCACATGACGACCTTCTCGCCCTCGCGAATCGCCTGTCCGTGCAGCTCCGTGTCGCGCGTCGCGGTGCGGGCGAAGTGGCCGAAGGCGGGGAACATGCGCAGCGACTCCTCGACGACGGCCGGCACCATCGACAGGTCTTCCCGGACTCGGCGCAGCTGGTCGGGGTGCTCCATGAGCGCCCGCATCCCGCTGCAGTACGTGGCCTTGGTGCTGTCGTTCCCGGCCGCCATGAGCAGGAAGAACCCCATCACGATCTCGTGGTCCTCGAGCCGCTCGCCGTCGATCTCACAGTGAACGAGCACGCTCGTCAGATCATCGGTCGGGGTCTCACGGCGTTCGGCGATGAGTCTGCCACAGCGCTCGAACACCTCCGGCACCTCGCGCTCCATCACGATCTGGGTGCCCTCGGGCGTCGCGTCGGGGTCGCCCGCCCCGACGACCGCGTTCATCAGCCTCGCCCACACCTCGTCGTCCTCGGGCGAAAGGCCCATGAAGCTCCCGATGACCCGCGCCACCACCGGCTGCGCGACATCGCTGACCAGATCGAAGGTCTCCCGGCCCTCGAGCCGATCGAGCACGTCGATCGCGATCGCGCGGATCGCGCCCTCGTGCTCGGCGATCCGCTTCGGCGTGAAGCCCCGCTGAAACAGCGCCTTGATGCGATCGTGCTTCGGTGGGTCCATGCCGATGAACATTGCCTGCTGCAACTCGAGCGGCAGGATCGCGTTCTTCAGGGCCGTGAACCCACCGACCTCCGACGAGAACGTCTGCCAGTCGCGGCTGACCTCGAACACGTCGTCAGCCGTCGTCACCGACCAGAAGCCATCCTCCTCAGGGAACTCCGAGATGCGCTTCGACCAGTGGACCGGGCACTCGCTACGAAGCCGCCGGAACAACTCGAGCGGCTGTCCGTCCTGGAAGTTGGCACGATCCGCGACTAGCAGCTGATCGAGCGGCGTCTGCTCCTGGCTAGGGGTGTTCACGAGGGTGTCCTCCCGTTATGTCGCGCGGCGTCCCTTCAGCAGAGCCTACAGCGCTCGGATCGACGAGGTGCCCGGGGACCTTCAGGAGAGCGTCCGCTCGAGCTTCATCTCGCACATGTCGACTGAGGCGCGGGTGCCCGGCGTCTCTGAGGCGTCCATCGCGCTAAACGCCTGGGCGCCAGCCTCCATATCCTCGGCCGAGTCGAAGTACTGCAGGACCACCGCCGTTCCCTGCGCCTCGTCGAGCAGCATCTTCAGACCTGTCGCGGGCACGCCCGGAGGAGGCCCGTCCGATTCCTGGATGCGCGCAACCAGCGCTCGGATCCGCTCAGCGTCCACGCCGGTGAACCTGACCACACGTACATACATGGCAACAACCTCCTCAATCGTGAAGCACGATCGTAGTCCATCGCAAGGGCGTGCTCTGCAGACCGGCTACGTACGCCAGCGGAGTACAGTCAGGTCACGGTGCCGCTCTATATGGACCGCCACGACCTTCCGCATGCGACGGCTGCCGACCTCGCGGCCGCTCACCTGCGTGATCTCGAGGTGCAGGACCAGTTCGGTGTCCGCTTCGTTACCTACTGGTTCGAAGAGGACGCGGGCAGCGGCTTCTGCCTCATCGAGGGTCCTGACGCAGAGAGCGTCGAAGCAGCCCATCGGGCGTCCCACGGGCTTGTTCCGTCGAACGTGATCGAGGTCGATCAGGCCAGCGTTCGCGGCTTCTTCGGTCGGCTCAACACGCATCCTCCGGGTGAGCCTTACGTAGAAAGCGCCTTTCGCGCGATCCTCTTCACCGACATGGTCGACTCCACTCGTTTCACGCAGCAATTTGGCGATCGTGCTGCCATGCGGCTTCTTCGCGAGCACGACTCGATCGTACGCACCGTCCTCGCGCAGTTCGGCGGCAGCGAAGTCAAGCACACCGGCGATGGGATCATGGCCGCATTCGCCTCGGCGTTCCAAGCCGTCGGCGCCGCGATGCAAATCCAGCGGACCCTGCGCGAGGACGACGGCACGGAGCGCTGCGCGCTGCACGTACGCATCGGTGTGGCGGCAGGAGAACCGGTGACCGAGCAGGACGACCTCTTCGGCGCGGCGGTGCAGCAGGCCGCGCGGTTGTGCGCGCATGCTCAGCCGGATTGCATCATCGTTTCAGTTGGCGTGCACGACCTCTGTCGCGGCAAAGAGATCCAGTTCTCGCCCGGAGGCCCCATTGCGCTGAAGGGCTTCGACGAGCCGATTGGGCATTTCGAGGTCCACTGGCGCGATTGATGCCGATGCACGACCGCGCTGCGCTTAGCCTGTCGCCCGTACCCTTGCGCTCAGGATGAGGGCGACCTGGAGTGTCAGCATGGTTTCCCGAACACGGGACCCTCGGCAATCGTCTCCCGGCCGAGAGCAGTACCGCTATTCGGGATAGAACCAGGAGGAAGCACATGCTCATCAGTACCGACTATCTCGTTGTTGGGGCGGGTGCGCGCGGACTCGCCTTCGCCGACGCGTTGGTGGCTGAGATGGACGTTGAGGTGACGGTGATCGACCGTCGAGAGGTTCCGGGAGGTCACTGGGCCGATGCATATCCGTTCGTTCGCCTGCACACCCCCTCCGCGTACTACGGCGTAAACGCGCTGGCGCTCGGCGGGGACCGCGTCGACCAATACGGCGAGAACGCCGGATATTACGAGCGCGCGACTGGCACCGAAGTCTTCGAGCACTTCGCTGGGGCGGCTGCCCGGCTAGCGGAGACAGGCCGGGGCCGCGTGCTCACTCGTCACGAGCACCTTGGCGCCAGGAATGACGGTGAGCAGGTCAGAGACTTGAGCACTGGGGCGCTTCACGATGTCGTTGTACGTCGCAAGGTCGTCGATGCTCGGTACCTCGAGGCGTCGATCCCAGCGACCCACACCCCTGCGTTCGAGGTGGCCCCGGGGGTACGGCTCGTCCCCATCAACGACCTGCCGGCCGCCGCGCAGTCGGACTGCTCTTACGCTGTCCTGGGGTCCGGCAAGACGGCCGTCGACGCGTGCATCTGGCTTCTGGATAACCACGTGGACCCGGGTCGGATTCGCTGGATCCGACCCCGCGACGCGTGGTTTTATGACCGCAGCCACTTTCAGCCCTTGGAGCAGATCGGCGCGATCATGGAGGGAAACGCTCTCGATGCCGAGGCCGCCGCCCACGCGGCGAACGTCGAGGACCTCTTCGAGCGGCTCGAGACCTCGGGGCGAGTTGTGCGCATCGACCCGGCGTGGCCGGCAACGATGTACCGCGGCACGATGCTCAGCGCCCGCGAGCTAGCGGCCCTGCGGCAGATTGCAGACGTCGTCAGACTCGGCCGAGTGCGGCGGATCGAGGCTGATCGGATCGTGCTCGAGCGCGGGGAGACCGAGACCGGCCCCGACGTCGTGCACGTCGACTGCACGGCGCTCGGCCTGAACGACGCCCCCGCCACGCCGATCTTTCAGTCTGGCCGGATCGTGCTCCAGGAGGTGCGGCACCTCTCGCCGTGTTTCAACGCAGCCCTCGTCGGCTTCGTCGAGGCCCACCGGGACGACGACGTGGACAAGAACCGGCTCTGCCCACCAAACCCCTACGCCAACGGCATCGAGGACTGGCCGCGTATGATGAGCCGCACGTGGAGAACGGAGGGGCGGTGGTTGAGCGAGCCCGACCTCTCAGCGTGGGTGGCACAAAGCCGGCTCAACCTGTTGCGAGCGCTTCCCGAGCACGCGGAGGAGCCGTCCGTGCAGACGGCGGTCAAACGCTATCTCACACACGTAAGGGCTGCGATCGAGCGGCTGAAGCAGCTGGACGGATCGAGTTCGCCAAAGGGTGGATAGAGCGACCACGCGGAGTCACCCAAGAAAGCGCTGCAACCCTGACCCCGCCGCGCTCACATTCTCCGCGTCGGCTGGCAGCCTCTCAGCAAGCACATCGAAATACCGCTGGCCCGCCCAGGCGGCCTGATTGCCGATGACGTAGAGCCGCCGCTTGGCGCGGCTGACGGCGACGTTGAGGAGGTTGGGCTTCGCGGCGGCCCATTCCTTGTCCCCAGTGCGGTGCGGGTAACCGCCGAGAACGAGGATGACGACATCGGCCTCCTTGCCCTGCGCAGTGTGAACCGTCCCCGCGGTGATCCCGGGGTACGCCTTACGGTAGCCCGCGAGGCGGTTGGCGATGTCGCGGAATGGGGTGATGATGAACACTTGCTCAAACTCCACCGACCCCGTCGTGCCCAGCTGGCTGAGGAGTCGATCGAGCAACTCACCCTCCTCGGGGATCCAGTGGCCCTCGGAGTGCCCGCCGGCCACATCGAGCCACGCGCTGGGTGGCAGCGAAAGCTCGGGTCGGAGTGGGGTGTGGTCGATCATCTGGTTGTCGTAGGCGATCTCGTTGACGATCCCGAACATCGGCTCCTCGCAGCGGCGGTGGACGTTGAGCGGGAAGCCGACCCAGATGTCTCCCTCGCTCCCGCGGTAGGTGCCAACGAGCGTGACGCGATCGGCGAGCGTCTGCACCGAGCAGTTGCTGGGCAGCCAGCGATCGTCGACCCCGTGCGCTCTCTGAAGGTCGTGCTGTGTGCGCAGGGGCAGGCCCACGATCGGCTCGAGCTGGAGGGGGTCGCCAACCACGACGGCGTGCTTGGAGCGCCAGATTGGCCCCGCGGCGTTCTGCGGTGTGCTCTGCCCCGCCTCGTCGATGAACAGCCAACCGATCTCCTCCCTTCCGAGGTGGCGGAAGAGCCGCGGGAAGGACGCGAAGGTGGTGCTCACGACGGGAACGAGCAGAAAGAGGCACTGCCACGCGGCGAGGGCTGCCTTGCGCGGTATTGACGTGGGGGATTTGTCCGATATCACTTCGACCGCGACGGTGAGGCTTTGGCGCAGCTTGGCGGCGTTGGCGAGGATGAACGCCTTGTGCAGGCGCAGCGCGGCGAGGAAGAGCTCGGTGCGCAGGCTGTCCCACTGCTCGTCGATCCAGGGTGCCCGCAGCTCACGGCGTTCTCGGTCGGAGGCCTGCGCCCACTGCCAGTCGGGAAAGGTGCAGCCGGGGAACAGCGTGTCCCACTGCGCGGCGGCGTCGGCGATCTGAGCCTGGAGCCGTTCCGCGTGCGCCTTCGCGTCGCGCTCTGCCCGTTCGTGCTGCGCAAGTCGCTCGGCGGTGAGCACGATGTCCGTCGTGGCTTGCTGCTGCTGCTCCTCCGCATGCGCGAGCGCCTGCTCGGCACGGGAGAGCTGGTCGGCGATCTCGTAGTCGCGCGCACGCCACTCCCGCTTGGCAGCACCAAAGCTGAGCAGCACCTCGAGCGGGCGAGGGCGGACGGCACGATGCCGCTTGTGCTCGTGCGCGATCCGCTCGCGCTCGCGCCGGCAGCGGGAGACGGCCTGCTGGCACCGATCGCGCGCGAGCTCAGCGTCCCGGAGGCTTGACGCTGTCTCCCGCGTGCGCGCCGCGTGCTCGTCGGCGTCGCTCATGGAGCTGTCGCGCTCGCCGAACAGCCGGGCGTAGGCGTGGCGCTCTTCCCGGGCGGCCGTAACGCGCTCCTGGACGGAGCGGAAGTCCCGCACGGCATCCGCCCAGTCTCCGGGAGCGGCCTTGCAGTGCTTGAGGATGTGCTGTAAGCCGTGCTGCGCATCGGTGGCCTTGTCGCGGTCTGTGTCGCCCGTAGCGGTGTCGGCGGCCCGCTGGCCCCACCAGAACGCGTTGGTGAATGCGTTGCATTTGGCCTTGCTGCCGAGGCACGCGGCCACCATCGCCCACGCCTCGGGCTGCGCTGCCGCGGTGAAACGTTCGCCACCAGCCGGGCGTTTGGAGTCGAGCATGTTGGTGGCGATGTCGGCGAAGTAGTCGACCCGCCCGCGCCAGTCGGTGGCGATCGCGTCGAGGAGGGGGATCTCGTTGCTGACGTTGGCCGCCGCGGCGTTGGTGGCGCAGGCGAGGACCATCTCAAACCCCGTGAACTGGCGCTTGAGCTGGTGCACCGTGCGTTCCCAGGTGCCCGCGCGGAACTTGTGGGGCGTCGCGCGAAACGCCTGCTCGGGCCGCTTCAGCTCGGCGAGCCGCTCAGCGCGCCCGACGACGGTCGCCGCGATGAGCTCGCGCAGCAGCGTGGTCTTGCCCGTGCCGGGCGGCCCGTTCACGCCGAGGAGCCCGCCGAGTCGACTGCGGACGAGGTCACGGTCGAGGATCGCGTTGACAGCGAGCTGCTGGCCCATGCTCGCGGGGTGGGCGGCCTCGCTTGGCCAGCGCCCGGAGGGCACCAGCTCTGGCGCCAGCAGTCGCCTGACGCAGTCGGGGGCCTCCTCGACATCGGTCCGCCCCAACTCCACCTTCTCGGCTTCGACCTCCCCGGTGCTCGCGAGGTACCTGCGCAGCGCAGGCCCGTGGTCTCCCTTGCCCACGGCATCCGCCACCTGCTTGAGGTCGTGCGCGATGAAGCTGTTGATGAAGTCGTGTGAGGCTGGGCGGTAGCGGCCGGCAAGGCCGACCCTGCGGCTCCACACGCGGATCTGGAGAGCGTCGCGTATCGCGTCGCTACGCCCCGGCCCGTCGGCTCCCACCAGCTTCAGGGCAAGCTCGCGGATCTCCTCCAGCAGACTCCGGTCCAGCACGCAACCGAGGGAGTGACCTTCCTCATCGACCTCCTGAGCCTCCTCGTCATCCTCCGCCAGATCCACGAGCTCCTCGAAGCCCTCCTTGAACTTGCGTGCCGAGTCCTCGAAGCCGTCCAGCCAGCCACCCGACGGGGAGCCCCGAGAGGCCGCCCGGCAGATCGCCCAGGCGCAGCTGGCGAGCGTCTGCGACCCCAGGATCGCGCGCCCATCATCGGCGACGGCGAACACCGCAAGCGCGCTTTCCCCCGCAGGCAGGGGATCGTTGTCCTCCCCCTCTCCCGTATCCGCCAGGGCCTCCCGCAGCTCCGCGAAGGCAGCTTCAAGCGGGTAGACCCCCATGTACACGAAGTGCTGCCACGCCTGCTTGTCCCCGATCCACGCTTCGCCCAGGGGATGCCCGCCCTCCAAGGGC